>JBAXSM010000009.1:0-33608 GCA_037130715.1 Candidatus Absconditabacteria bacterium | reverse complement strand
CTCTATGATCGCTACCTTCGTAGCTAATACGTGAAATGTTGGTCAGATTTTTCTTTTGTGTGCTTTGAAGATATCCAAACAACAAAGCCAAAGCTGATCATCTTGCATGTTCGGCTGCCTTACCATAACTTGCTAAGGTTTGAACGCGACATTGTTCCATCAAGTATTCTTGAGGTCTATGAGGAATATCAGCCAAGGAAATTTGACAAGTGATACTACGATGAATCATAGCTATCAAGTCATCTTTCTGGGGAAACAAGCTATCCACTATGCATTCCACAGGTCTCAGCAAGACTATATGTTTCCCCAGTTCTTCGATACTGTGAAAACTCTTAGTCCAATATTCACCGAGTGAGAAATCTCCCCACGCCAGATGAAAATTACCCTCACTTTGTTCCAAAAGGGTCACCGCTACAATCGAAGTTGTCTGAGCTTTCCCTTCCTGAATAAAGGTAGCTGGCGTGATAATTTGCGTCACTTCTCTATCTACAAGTTTCCCTGCAACTGGTTCGCTGGTTTGCTCTGCAATAGCCACTTTGTAACCGTGAGCAACAAGCTTAGGAATATATTTATCGATGCTGTGATGCGGAATACCTGCCATCGGAATTGGATCCTCAGCGTTTTTATTTTTACTGGTGATCAGTAAATCCAAAATCTTCGCAGCTATCTTAGCATCTTCAAAAAATGTCTCATAAAAATCTCCAATACGAAAAAACAACAAACAATCAGGATGGTCTTTTTTGATATTTACATATTGTTGCATTGCAGGTGTATATTGGACTGTCATTATTTCATATATAATCAGCTAAGAATATCTTTTATATGTAGCATTTTGCCTAAGAAATACAAATAGAAAATCTGATTTTGTATTCAACATTATTTCTCCCAATAAAGGCTTGACTTCCTTTTGCTTATATGTATCAAAGTATCCGTAAACTAATATATATATAAATAAAAATTACACAATTATGAAAGTACTGAAAGTTGTTGGGAATATCCCCACAGATGCATCATGGAAGGAAGCCGAAGGCTCATCTATCTCAGAATTAATCGCTACAATTTCAACAGGAGTTGCAATAGCGACAGTAAAAGCTGGTAAATTAAAAGTTTTTGCGAAGGATGAGGCAGGTAAACTGAAAAGTTTGTGCAAAGAGTTATTTACTCCGGAACATGTTGAAGAAGCAAAACATTGGTTGATGAGAAATTTTAATGGTGTATCAATAATGGAGGTGACTGAGCCAAACATTGTCTATGCAACACAACCTGCATTTGATAATCATGATAAAGAACAAGCAGTCAAAATGTAAGAAATTATTATCGATTAAAAGAGTCTCTCGGATTTTCCGGAGACTCTTTTACTAATCTTTACATATTATTTATGTTTGACTTAGTATATTAAATATATATAAAGAGGTGTAATAAAAATAAAAAATAATCTAATATTGTATGTCAGAGGAAACACAAGATTTATTAAAAAAAGCAATTGATTCATTGGTCGTTAGTGGCCATGCAAAAATCACAGATGAAGGTATTCATATACCTTGTAGTGGAGCTGCTCCAAGTATATTACCTATCAAATACCCTTTTGATACAGTAAAAGAAAGCCCTAGTGACTATCTACCTGAATATGAAGGCGTATGTATGATAGGTGTCATCCGTGTAGTAAACAAAATTTTTGCACTGAATGTTGTTTTCAAAAAAACAGAGGATGAAAAACATCCTTACAAGATTCTTAAAAGTTGTTGATTTTATTCCCAGTGTATAGAGTGTATCTCTTGCACTGGGATTTTTTTATAAGCTCTTCTTGTATTTTATTGACAAATCACTACCTATACTTCTATAGATATTTTATTTATCTGAGTGCTCTATGAATCTCGAGAAACTTTTTGGAAGCAAAACCAAAGTAGATATCCTCAAATACCTTCTTTTCAGAAGACAAGGAATTTCCATGAGAGCATTGGAAAGTGAGTTGGAACGAACATTCCCAGCCATTAAAAAACAAGTAGATTCTCTCAATGAAGCCAAAGTCATTGATGTAAACAAGGATGGTCAAGGCCGAGCGATTTCTATTAAACCAGATTTCTTTGATAAAATAAGAGATATTTTTTTCTTTGGACTCAAACAAGAACTCATTGAACGTTTCCAAACCTATGGTTCTATGATTGATAAATATTACTTTGGAAAAAGATTTGGGATCAATCTGGAAATGGATCTCGTAGTAATTTACAAAAACGCAGAAAAACAACAGATTGATATGATAAAAGAAGAGATAAATAGTGTTTTTAGATCATATTTTATTGAAATCGTCTATGTGGTATTTATGTCCGCAGAAGAACGAGACAAACGCGATAGAATGGCAGATAGATTTGTTATTCAGATTAAAACTACACTCCAAAAATAAAACCTTCATTATTAACTGTAATTAATGAAATTTGCTCCCTATCAAGATTATTATATTGAACAAATTGCTGCATATACAATTCAAGCAGGTGAAATTTTGGTAAATGAGGTAGGTAAAACTGATCCTAAATATCATCGTTTATTCCTTCCAAAAGGGCCTGATTTGTATACCTGACCACTCAAAGCAGCAGGATATTTGCTTTTGAATCCAGATATTGAACACATAATTCTCATACATAAACAATCCAAATATCCAGATGAAATTACTATGTTCGAAGAATCTGAGTGAATTATTGCATTAGGAAAATTATTTTCTGTTGTTCCTCTATCTATTTCGCATACTCGCAAAACTACGAAAGTGGATACAGAAGTATCTATGCAGCTAAATTTTTTGACAATGATTAAAAATATTTCACAACTCACGATATTAGGTATCGGCGTAGATATGAATTTAGCAGATATAGCTCAAGAGATAAAAAAAGTAGCTAAATCAAAAAAAATCTGAACCATCTATTACGATACGTGTGCCGATCAGATAGAGAGAGTACAAGCTAGAACGATTGATGAACAAGCTATGAGACAAATTCTCAAAAGGAAAACGACTGATACTATAGGTCTGTCTTGTCGATTAGCAAATATGTTTGTGCAAACACTTCCTCAGAAATCTGAACCAGAATTACTTGGATATGTGAATACATGAGATTTTGGATGAGATCAAAAAAAGACAACTAGTTATGCATCTTTAATCTGATAAGAGTTATTTTTAGCCAAAAATCTCTTGCAAAAGAGGAGTAAATGGATAAAAATTGCAGGTCGTTTCTTTATACAATATTTTTTTTGTAATGATGAAATTTATTTATGACAGTTTAGAGACTGTTAAAAGGCTTAAACACCCAACCAAAAAAGATTTTATCAATATTACGATTTCTATTTTCGTAGTTGTTGCTGTCGCAGCGCTTTTCTTTGTGTTTGCTGATACAGTTTTTGCAGGACTATACAAATGGTTTTATAGTGTTATGAAATAAACTATGCTAAAAGACGTAAACACAAATGAGATAAAAAGACAAATCGAAGATACAAACTTCAAACGATATGTGCTCAGTGTTGTTGCTGGTCAAGAAGAACTTGTTGTTGAAAATCTTATAGAAAGAATCAAGAAACAAGAACTCCAAGATCAAGTAAACGGATACTTGTCTCCTGTTGTAAGTGAGTATTCACTCAAAAAAGGTGAAAAAATAACTAAAACAAGAAAACTCTATCCATGATATGTGTTTATTGAATCTAAGATGAACGATAAAATTCGATATGTTATCAGAAATACTCCATGAGTAAGACTTATTGTTGGAGCTGAGACACGTCCAATTCCACTAACTCAAGAAGAATACGAAAATATTATAAAACAAGTTGAAAAGTCATTGGAAAGAGCAGAATTTATCATCCCATTCAAAACGGGTGATGTGGTCCTCCTCAAAACAGGGGACTTTAAAGGTATGAAGGGAGTTCTCAAAAATATAGATGAATCTAAATGAGTAGCTGTTGTGAATATTGAGATGCTCTGAAGATTGACTCCTGTTGTTGTTGATATCGACAAAATCGAACTCATGAGCTAATGCTCAAGGGTAGTAAAGATACTCATACTATCTTTTGCTTCTCTACCTTTTTATTTGGTGGTATTCTCTATGCAACATCCCAAGGAAATGCAAGTAGTTAGATTCTCTATGTTAGTGTTGTTCTCAGCACTGATGGTAGTATATTTGCTCTTGTATCAAATCAAAGGGAATCAGATAGCAAATCAATTTTTGTCCTCTGGTACATGAGATAGCACATCAGTATCATCAATTCTTAGTGGCAAAGATGCTAAAATTAGCGATTTGTTGTTAGAAACCGGTGATAATGAGTCGACATGAAACACAACGAGTAATCAATCAGGCAAAACAATTAGTACAACATCTTCATTATTTGGAGATCTTCAGTCTTGAACTGGTTCAAGCACAGGTACAAAATCTGAATCTATTAAGCTCTTATCGGGGACTAAACTCCGATATGGACTAGTTGATTGAGTTGAAAAACTGTGAATCAGTTACCAATATGCACTCAAAGATAGTCAAAATATTTATTATGTCTATTTAGGCAAAAATAATAAACTAGATATTGAGAGTATAGTCAAGAAACTTGGAGGTACGCTCAAAACTATTCTTAGAGAAGATGAGATTATCAAAAATAATCTTTTTGGAGACAAGGTTAGTTATATAAATCTTCCTGAATATAAAGACAAAAAAGTAATAATGCTGGTTACTATTGACGGATCCGATTGGTTACTTCAATTAGACTACGCAACCTATTATACATCCAAAACCTATCTAAAAACTTTATTTAATCAATAATACTACACAAATGGCAAAAATTATGAACATCCTATACCTAGAAGTTCCTGCAGGTAAAGCACAACCATCTCCTCCTCTTGGGCCTATGCTCGGAGCAAATGGAGTAAATATTGGACAATTCATCAAAGAATTCAACGATAAGACAGGTGAAATCATGAAGTCTTTCGGAGCAGCTGATGTTAAAGTTAAATGTAAATTAACAGTATTTGCTGATAGAACATTCCAACTTGAACTTGGAAGTCCTGTTACTTCAAATCTTATTCTTTGGAAACTTGGTCAAAAAACAGGATCAGGAGAACCAAACAAGAAGAATATTGGAACTTTGACTAGAAAAGACCTAGAAGAAATTGCAGAACTTAAAAAAAGTGATATGAATACAGACAATATTGAATCAGTAATCAAAGCACTTGCTGGTACTGCAAAAAATATGGGAGTTGCTGTTGAAAAAGGAGCAATTAAAATTGCATAATTACGTAGATTAGACTTGTCTAATATAGCTTAGTGGCAGACATATAGTCGCTACGACCACTTTTATTCTTATTCTTTATACACATGGCAAATCACGGTAAAAAGTACATTGAATCTAAAAAATTAGTAGATTCTTCAAAATTGTATTCATTAGCTGAGGCTGTTGAATTGGTTAAAAAGACTAGTTATACAAAATTCGTTCCTACTATTGAAATTGCAATCAAAACATTTGCAAATCCAAAGTACAACGACCAAATGATTAGATCTACTACTATCTTGCCTCACGGTACAGGTAAAACAAAGAAAATCGCAGTATTCGCAGCAGAAGATGCTGGAGCTGAAGCTAAAAAAGCTGGAGCTGATATTGTAGCTACTGATTCTTTGTTAGCAGATATTAAAGCTGGAAAATTTGATTTCGATATTTTGATTACTACAGCAGATCACATTAGAGATTTGGCTCCTGTTGCTAAACAACTTGGACCAAAAGGATTGATGCCATCTCCAAAAGCTGGAACAGTAGTTATGAACCTTGCTCAAGCAGTTGAAGAAATCAAAAAAGGAAAGATTGAATTCAAACTAGATAAAACAGGAAACATCCATGCACCTGCTGGAAAAGCTTCTTTCGAAAACAAACAATTGGAAGAAAATATTGCTTCTTTCATCAAGGCTGTTGAAGAAAGTAAACCAGTTGGAGTAAAAGGAAAACTAATCAAGAAGATCGTTATTACTTCAAGTATGGGACCTTCAGTTCAAATCGCCATATAATTATTGATTATACAGATATACAGAAACCGCAGCAATGCGGTTTTTTTGTAGCAATTTTTTTAAGACAAAATAAATAAATCTGATTCTTCTTTCAATAAACATATCCAACATCAATGGTAAGATCTGCATTTATGCTTTTCTTTTTTTGTCCGTTTTGTTCTTTTTTTATTCAGCTATAGTCTGGGCGCTTTCATGAAAGAGCATGAAAATAAAAACTAAAAATTAATTAAAAAAAATTACAGGTATGAAAACGTTCTTTAAAATTTCGACAGTGGCAATGATTGTAGTAAGTATCTTTACTGCATGCCAAAATGACAATGCCTTGGTATCTATGCCAAGTGAAAATGCTACTTCGGTAGACTCTATGAAAAATGCTTCAGCTAAGAGCACAAGTACAGCAAATGTTACAACAAATAGTAATACTGTTACCACGAGCTTTGTTGAGACAAATGTAACTCCTAAATTTGGTAAACCAAATTCAACGATGTATTCTTTTAAGGTGTTTGATCCAAATGGTAGCCTACCTTTATCGGTTAAATTATATGAAAAAGCTACAGGTACTATAACATATGTACCTATGGTACGAATTGGTAATTATTGGCAATTATCTACAAAAATTTCGATCAATGGTTGGTATGATTGGCGTTATGTATATAGTGTAAGCAAATCCAATATAGGTCCTACAGCCTATAGTTTATGTAATACGAATAATACATTCAACTCATATTATAGTTTTAGTACTATTACCTGGCCATTTGGTGCTGATGGATCTACGTATACAAATAGACAAGGTTGGATAAGTGGTGCAGAACCAGGTGGTTGTGGTAGCGGTCATAATGAGGATGGACATAAAGTACAAGGATCATTTGCAGATGATACATATGCTGAAGATTGGAATAAAAACTGTGGTACGACAGATGATAATGGAGCAGAGGTGAGGAGCCCTTTGGATGGTGTAGTTGTAAAGGTGCTCATCGATTCTCCATCAAATCATCATGGCGGTTATTGTAATGCCATAGATATTATGCAAGAAGATAGTAAGGGAGAACAATATGTATTTCGTATAGCTCATCTAAAATATGCACCACCACTTAGCGTAGGGGATTATGTACGAGCTGGGTATAGTAAGATTGGCAATATTGGGATGTCTGGAGGCACTTCTACCAGTTATCATGGACATTGTGTTCTCTATCTTAATATGTTTGATATTACGTATCGCGGACTTATCTATGTATGTAATGCAAAATAATATTGAGATTTATTTTGAAAAAAATAAGCATAGGTAAGTTTTTCTTGCCTATGTTTTTTACAAGTTAACTAAAATTCTTATGAAAATCAAAGGTATACTCATTTTAGTAGTCAGTATTGTATCTATTTTTTTATTTGGATGTTCAACAGAAATAAAGAAACCAAATATTTCTATAATTACAGGTTCGGTAGAAACAGGACTAATGTCACAACTACCACCTCCTAAAGAAGTACGAATAACTACAATGCCTATCGAATCATGAATAAACATCACCGGAACAAATACAAATATTCTCCTTTCATGAAAAAAACTTATATATAATCAGGTATTTTCAATAGATATACCAAAAGAAATCAGAACTTGGACATATGAGTTTAATGAAAGAAATAAATATACAGAAAGATTAGATCTCAATTGATTAGAGAAATTTCCATCACATATTATTATTTCCTATCAAAATATTCCAGATTGGAGTGCAAATAAATCAGATAAAGAAAAATGTACTTTAGAGAGATATCAAGAAGATGTTGGTTCCCAAAGTACTATTATGAAAAAATATGGACTGAAAGCAGTGTATGTTACACATATTAATTTTTCTGGATTTGATAGAGAACGAAAACAGGGAGATATATGTTTTTTGAAAGACAATAAAATATATATTGTATCTGTATCAGAATTTCCAAAATCAAAAATATCAGATGTTCTAAATTCATTCAAATTTCTTCAATAAAAAAATCCCACATTTCTATGGGATCTTATTTTGTATATATTGTATTATCCGAGTTTTCTGAGATGATTACGAAGATAGAGATATGAGAAACTATAAGCAAAAGAAACAAAGAGAACGATTTCAACAATCATACCTCACAATACAAATAAACCAGTAGGCTGAGTAACAAAGTTTCCAAAAGAGATATCTAGTCCTTCATAAAGGAAAATACCTAAGATAGACCAACCAATCAAGACTAATATAGCACAGACAATAAATCCAATACTCAAAATATCAAGATGAATCAATGAAAATTCTTTAGCTGTCTCATGGGTTAACCCACCAAGTAAATTTCTTATTTCAATATGTTTTTTAAAGAATTTAGCAAAGAAGACAGTGATCATAGCCAATATAGCAAATATAATAGCAAACATAATAACAACAACCGTAGTTACAACAATTTCAACGAAATTCATCAAGTTGATCAATGAAAGCGTTCTATTTTCTTGTTGTTGAATGCCACTATCAATATCTTTCATATTAAGAATGATATCTTTGTAATTAACTAATGTGGTCTTTAATTTTTCATATTGTGACTGATCACGAAACATTACATAAAGTGTTGATGGAAGGGGATTTTCTATACCAAATGTACTAAAATTTTCCATAACATCAGGGATTTTATTCTCCAAGAACGCGATTGCATCATCTTTTGATGAAAAATTTGTTTTAATACCTTGCTTAGAAAGATCATTTTGAAGTGCAATAACTTTTTTATACGTAATACTTTGCGTACTAGTATCATCTTTGATATAGAAATACATTCCTAGTTTATCTTTGAGTTCATCACTGAAAGAGTGGACGTAGAAAGATGTCCCCAAAAAAATATTTAACACAAATAACATAAATCAAATAAGAAAACTTACACCGACGAGCTGTTTCCAGTGATGTTTGATAAGACCGAGCACATCTTGTTTAAGAAGTGATGAGAAAGTACTAATCATGAGAGCAAAGATAGCAATAAAAGGGTTTATTTAATAGAAGGACTAAATACATGTTGAGTAGCAATAAATTTTTCAAATAGAAGGATTTTAGTTTCATAATATTTTATATCTTTATCTATTGTCTGTAATTTATCTTCATTTTTATGAAAATAGCTAATCATACTTTTAGCTTTTTTATATTTATGTTCAAGCATATATATCTCAATAAGATTAAAGACAACCTCAGCGTCTTTATTATTGATGATAAACGAATCCTTGAGAAAGTTAAGTCATTTTTCTCTATTTCCATACCAATATTCACAGAGACCATAACATCTCAAAATCTCATGATTTTCTCATTTTGTGAGTTCAAGAGCCTTTTGTAAAAACTTCTTAGCATCAAACCAATTATTTTTTTCCATTTCAAGTACTCATTTGATATATAATCCCAAAGGATCTTCGTGATTTTTCTTTGCATTCAAAAAATCAATAGCCTTAGATGCTTTACCAATTTCTCATTGTCTATATTGAATATCAGTGACCTGCAAAAGAGCATCCTCATTGTTAGGATCCCTAAATAAGACCGTATTGATTTTTTTCATAGCATCATCAAATTTACCTAATTCTTTGAGCTGTTCAATTTCATCGAGCAATTGATTTGGAATATACGAACACATGAGGATAGACAAATATAAAGGAAACTTTGTATACCTAAAGCTTAGTCAAAAAAGTCTAATTTCCAAATTTAGCATCCAAAGTAACTCATAAAGAAATTTACATTATTAGAAAAAGTGCTATAATAGTCTATTTTGGTGATGATTGTATAGAGTCATTAGCTTTTATATTTGCCAAAATTGCTAAGATAGATTTCTCAGAAATCGGCAAAGCAAATCCTAAATGTGAATTTTGTGATGCCATAGCTGTAACTAAACCAAAGACATCTCATTGTAAAGTAAGTACTGGACCTCAACTATTCCCTGGATTTGTGTTTATATCTAATTGATAGAGACCAGTATAGTTGATACCTCCATCTAATTGAAGATTTCTTCAGTTTGCGCTTACTATACCCATTGAAACGGTATTAGTATATTGAGAAAAGGGAGTTCCTATAGTGAAAGCAATCTGACCGATAGGTAAAATAGTTTCGTTATGTACAAGATTAACTACAGGAAATGAAATCTGATGAGAATCTTGTCCTATATATAAGACAGCTAAATCAAGATCTGGATCTATCCATGATTTCTGAACCGTAAAAGAACGGCCATCATCTAGGAGAATTGAATATTTTTTTGAAGCATCTTGAATAACATGTTTGCTCGTCAAAAGATATCCTCTTGTATCTATAAAGAAAGCACTTCATCAGATATATTTTTGCGTTTGGGTTTGTATTGTTTGTTTTCCTTGTTTATCTTCAGTTCAATAGGACATTTCTTGATTAGAAAACACACCAACCACAGCAGAACGATTGTTCGAAATAGCAGCAATCAATGATTGTTGAAGAGGCGTATTCTCTCAAGAGGATAGTGTCGGTTTGTACTGTACTATATACCCAAAAAGGAGTCCTGTGAAAATAAAATTTGCAACAATACCACCCAAAATATAGCTTTTTTGCATATGAAAGTAGTATAGAGTAAACTATGCGTCTGTATCTTCTTCTACTGGTTCTGAAACAATTTCATCTTCGTCAGTATTTGGGAGTGAAAACAATCCTTCATCCACAATAGCTACTTCTTTATCAGCTTTTTTCTTTTCTTCCTTATATTTAAGATTTTCTTCTTTTTCTTCCCATGGTCTGTAAATGACATCAATATGTTTAGCAACCATCTTTTGAAGTGGAGTTTCTGGTTCATCTAGACGAATATCATTTGAATGAAGGGTGATTATTTCTCCATCAGTAAATCTAATTCTCACAGAACCTTCTACAATACTAATTCCTCATTCAAGAATCTCTCTACCTGTCATTACAACTTGTCATTTTCTAGCTCTCTTCCAAATTCTTAGATCTTCAAGCGTCAAAAGTTTTCCATTTTTATCAGAATGAATAAGCACAAATGGTTCATCTTTGTGAATAAACATATTTGCTACTTCATCTCCTTCTTGAAGTTCAATAGCTTTGACTCAACCTGCAGTCTTACCCATAGGTCTAATATCATCAGATTTGAAAATTAACATCCATCCTTTTTTGGAAAGGATACAGAGATTGTCACCATCATTTACAGGATTTACAGCCAAGATCTTTTCTCAAGCTTCAAGACCCATAATCGTTGTAGGAAACTTTTTGAATGAGAGTACAAGTTCTTTGAGTGTTTTATTGATACTATTTTTGTTAGTTAAGAACACGAGGTAGTTAAACTCATATTGTAAAGTCTTAGCAAAAATAATCTTTCCTTTGAGTCCAAAATGAGCCTTGAGATTGATAGCGTTTTGCTTCATTACAAATGTTCAAAAATCCTTTAGTCTTTGTACTACCAATTCTCAGATATCTGTAATTACAATTAGTTGATCTTGGTTATGGGTATATACTAAATCCATAGTTTCTTCAGGGATAGCTAGGATTCTAGATTGGTAGAGGACTCTCATAGAGTAATCATTTCCAATTCGAACAATAACATCTTCCTTTATCTTGTCTGCAGCATCTTTGAAGGCTTTCAAACTACCTGCAATATTGTATACACTAAGATCTTCAGAAAGTTTTGTCTTTCTTTCGTCTCCGTATTTTTGTTTCATATAGTTAAATTCCTCTGAGATTACCCCATCAAGTTTCAAAGCATCTCCAATAATACTTTCCAAATATTCAATCAATGCTAATTTTTCATTAATTTCCTCTGAAATCTTTTGAATTTCTAGACCAACCAAAGATTGTAATCTCATCATCAAAATATATTCAGCTTGCATATCAGAGAAAGAGAATTTCTCCATCAAGTTTAATTTAGCATCTGGCTTTGTTTCAGATTTCTTGATAGTTTCAATAACTTCATCAATCACATCTATCGCTTTTTTCAAACCTTCCAAAATATGAAGTCTGTCTTTGGCTTTATTTAATTGAAATATTGATCTGCGGTATACAACCTGTCTTCTAAACGTCACATATTCCATCAACAAATCTTTGATATTACAAAGTCTTGGTTGAAGACCTTTTTCAATCAACGTTACGTTATTTATGTTGAAGTTGGTTTGTAATTCTGTGAATTTATAGAGTTGAATCAAGATTTGATCTGGATCTACTCCTGGTTTAAGATAAATTGCAATTCTAATAATATTTTTACTAGATTCATCTCTAATATCAGTTACTCAATCTATTCTTTTATCTACAACAAGTTCTCAAATTTTGGAAACAAGTGTTGATTTATTAACCACATAAGGAATTTCATCAATAACGAGAACATTACCATGTTTTCCATTTTCAACATGTGTCTTTCCTCTAGTGACAATACCTCATTTTCATTTTCTATAAATTTCTTTGATATTGGCAGAATCAAAAATATATCCTCATGTAGGAAAATCTGGTCCTTTAATGATTTCCATAATATCATCTACAGTAATTTTTACTATTGTTCAATCTTCAAGAGTCTTTCCTTCTTTATCAAGCAAAAGTTGGCAAGCATCCAAAACTTCTACAAGGTTATGGGGAGGCATATTTGTCGCCATACCTACCGCGATACCCATAGTTCCATTACAAAGATGATTTGGAAATTTAGTTGGCAACATAATAGGTTCTTGAAGAGATCCATCAAAATTATCTCTCCAATCTACCGTATTTTGTTCGATATCAGAAAGCATTTCTTCAGCAATTTTAGTGAGCCTAGCTTCTGTATATCTCATAGCAGCTGCGCTATCTCCATCGATTGATCCAAAGTTACCTTGTCCATCTACAAGAGGGTATCTAAATGACCATGGTTGTGCCATACGAACCATCGCTTCATAGATACTACTATCTCCATGTGGGTGGTATTTTCCCATTACTTCTCAGACAATTCTAGCTGATTTTTTGTGCTTCTGATTGTAGAAATTATTTGTTTGATACATGGCAAACAAAATTCTTCTCAATACTGGCTTAAACCCATCTCTCGTATCTGGTAATGCACGAGATACAATGACAGACATTGCATAGTTGATATATGAATCACTAATTTCTTTTTCTAGAGGATGTTGTATTACAGTTCAAAGAAGAGAAGGTGTTTCTGACATACAAAAAAATTAGACAGGTAAAAACTAAACATTAGAACTAAATATACAAAAATAGGGTAGTATTGCAAGTGAAGTGTACGATTTCTATGTGTTTTTCATCGAAAAAACATCAGTTATTTTGTTCCTATAATCCTTGAGTTGATCTTTGATTTGTTTGCTGAGTGTACGACGTTTTTCTCACATATATAAGACATCTATCGTGGGTGGAGAAAAAAACCTAATAGGAAGTCAAACTTCCCCAACTCATCAAGTAATAAAATAATTATGAGTTTTATGGGTAAGATACCCACGAGAACTATGTTTGAGTTTAGATGAGAACATTCCTACTCATTTTTCAAGAAAAGGTAATCTGATTTGCCATCCATGAGTATGCCCACAAAGTGTAAGGTCTACATGATGACGTTCAGTATATTTTTTGATGGTTATAGGATTATGGGTAAGGACAATAATAGGAAGCTTAGATTGAATGGTTTCAAGGAGAGATACATCATCTTCATGAGATCTGTATTCTCAAAGTCATACAAGAGTAAATCCAGAAAGATGAACGATTGCATTATTGAGAAGACGTGCACCTGTATTTTGAATGGCTTTTTCAAGTTCTTTACGAACAGGATGTCCAGGTTTCTCTACATCATGATTACCCAAAACAAGATATACAGGACAATTACTCTCTTTGAGCGGAGCAAAGAGTTCTTCTAATTTTTTGATATTAGGATAATAAGTCAAATCTCCGGCAATAAAGAGATAATCAATATGTAAAGTGTTGACTCTTTTTATGACCCTTTTGAGAAATCATTGCTTTTTATAAATTCCAAGGTGAAGATCTGATATCAATGCAATTTTTGTCTTACAAGGGAGATTAAAATATCTTCTTTTGATGGCAATAGTATTGGGTTCACCAAAAATAGACCATAATAATAGTCCAAGTGCTGCAATTGCTACGAAATGAATTCAAACTTTCCAATCCAAGGCTATAAAGAAACACAACCATAAGACCACAAGTAATAGGGGACTCCATCATCGTTTTGCTGCTCGAAGTTTAGATTTTTGTTCCCATGGGAATTGCATATATCAAGAAAAGAGAAACAAGTAAACAAATCGACAAAATACACTTGAAAAATACAGAAAAAAGGAAATATTACAAGTGTCTTTTACTCCATAATGATAAAACTATGGAAACTACAAAGACAAGACAAATTATTGATATACATCAACTTGAGAGAGAGTTGAGAGCAAATGACTATGATACATGGGAAATTGATTCCCTTCTAGAACGTGCTAGAGAAATCAATGAAGACAATTCTCATGCTGCTCAAAAACTCAATGAGTTGATCTATCAAGAGAAAACAGACCTAGAAGACTAATGATTTCTACAAAGGGATCATAGCAATATATTTTTTGTATATTTTATTTTCCAAATACTCTATACAATCAACAAAAAACATACTATTTTTTGACAAATTCAAAAAAATATCTACAATATAGATGTATATTTATCTCAATCTGAAAATAGTATATGTCTGAGTCAATATTTCTTGCACTTTCCCTTGTGATATGAGTTGTCCTTATTTCGCTTGGAATTATGAAAGCGCTCAAACAACCTATGATTATCTGATATATTTTAGCAGGAACAGCTATTAGTCTTTTTTTTCCGTTTTTGCTTCATGGAAATGCAAACTTTGAATCATTTGGAAATATTGGAATGAGTTTTCTATTATTTATGGTAGGAATGGAATTAAACCCTACAATCATCAAAGAATTAGGGAAATCTTCAATTATCTCAGCTATTATACAAGTATTTCTCTGTTCTGTATTGGGTTGGGGAGCAGCTATGGCTGTAGGATTTGATCCTATGACATCAGCATATATTGGAATCTGATTTTCTTTTAGTAGTACCATCGTGGTTCTTAAACTCCTTGCTGACAAGGATGAACTTGAAACAACATCGGGTAGATTAAGTGTTGGTTTATTGGTAATGCAAGATATTATAGTAATGCTGTTAATGTTGGGATTAGCTACATTTAATACCATGGACTGAGGGAATATATCCATAACTATTGCTCGATTAGTCATCAAAATTATAGTCCTCTGATGAGGAATATTTCTAGCAAGCAAATATATTATCCCAAAAATTACAGAAAAAATTGCAGAATCTCAAGAATATTTGTTCTTATTTGCAATTGGTCGATGTTTTATCCTGGGAAGTATTTTCCATCTTATGTGATTCGGAATTGAAGTAGGAACGCTTTTGGCGGGTATTAGTTTAGCAAGTTCATCATATAGATTTGAAATTATTAGTAGAGTCAAATCACTGAGAGATTTCTTTATTGTCATGTTCTTTGTCCTTCTTGGAAGTCATATCGAGTTTGGACATATTGGAGCATATCTCCCACAAATATTGATTCTTAGTGCAGTCGTACTCATAGGAAAACCATTAATTACAGCTGCAATTCTTGGAAAACTAGGACATACCAAAAAAAACAGCATCCTTACAGGTGCATCCTTGGGACAAATTAGTGAATTTTCATTTATTCTTCTGGGAATGGGTATTAGTTCATGAGTAATCAAAGATCCAAATGTATTGGGAATTATCACAACAATAGGACTTATTACAATTGCATGATCAAGTTATGGAATTATTTATGGAGAGAAATTATTCAATCTTTTGAGACCATTTATCAATCATTTCCCAGGAACAAATAGTGTAAATCCAAAAGATCAAAATAGACCATCCTATGATATAGCTATCTGTGGATATGGAAGATTTGGAAGCAACTTACATAGTTATATTGTTGATCATAAGAAAGGTTCTGTAGTGGTGATAGATGAAAATCCTAAAGTTATTAAACATCTAGAAAACAGAGATATCCCATGTATGTATTGAGATCTAGGAAATATAGAGTTTATAGAAGAAATTAATGTCGAATCCACAAAAATGCTTATTAGTACAATCAAAAACTATGATGAAAATATGCTTCTGTTAAAAACAATGAAAAACAACAACAAAAATCTGATTCTTGTCTTTGTATCAAACCATTTAGAGGAAGCTTTGAAATTGTATGAACAAGGTGCCGATTACGTTATATTACCTCATTATATTTGAGTAGATCACGCATCTTTGATGCTCGATGAGTATGGATTTGATATGGAAAAATTTCTTTCAAACAAAAAAACGCAAATCCGTCAACTTAAGAGTAAACAAAAAGAATCATTTATTGACGAACTTACAAAATAACTATTCTAAGGGTTTGATTATCTATAATATTGCTTATTTGATTTGAAATATAAGTTGCTTTACATTATTTTTATAATTTGATTCAATATCATTTCAAGATTTATCTTTCATTCAATTTTTATAGTTAATATAACAATTTATAGTTTTATTTCATGCTTTATTTAAAAAGCCTTTAAACAAAGAATTTGGAAATATAACTGCTTGTCAATCTCATTTAGATAACTTTCATGCTTCAAATTGTGCAGTATCTCATCATTCTCAAGCAATATCACTATAACATTCAAAATATATATAATTATTTGTTGCAAATATTGATGGATCATATACTCAATTTCATATATTTTTTACATTCATAATTAAATAATCATCTTGATCATTTATATTAGTATAATTTTTGTTGATACTGAAATCCTTTCAATCTTTTATCTGAATATCGTTAATTATTAAATCAGGAAGATTAGAAGATAGTATTTGACCTGTGTCTGATTGATTATCTACATCATCATTATTAGATTCTATGACTTTAAATGAAAAATTCTTTGTATTATTCTTTGTGCTAGTTTCTTTTATTCATGATACTGTTATTTTGCATTTTATTTGAAATGATTGAGCATTAGGGAATAAATAACCATCAGAAAGATCATCTTCTGTTACTAGAATTTCTTTATATGTTAAACTTTTATTCTTAATATAAGTTCAATAATCAAGTTTTTCATTAATAAAATTATTTCCATTAGCATCAGTACACTTTAATGTTATATATCTACTATCATCTAGAGTAATACCACCCAATCATATATTTTTAATTGTAACATCAAATCAAACCTCTGTATCTCACACAGATGGAGTACTGTAATTTTTATTTAATGCAATTTTTGAGATTGTAAAATCAACAGATTTAATGGTTGTTTTAGCAAATAAAGGCGATACAGAAAATAATACTATAACTAAAAATAAGTAAAGTTTTTTCATAATAATATGTTTATATAGAATAAAAAATAATTATTTTACAGTAACAGTAACTCCGCTTCCACCCTTAATTAAATTCATAATATAGTCAGAAAGTTTTGCTTTAACTTCATCAACGAGAGCTTGTTTTTTCTGTTCAATCATAGCATCTGTTTGTTTTTGAACTTTACTTCCAGGATAGGTTTGTTGAAATTGTTTATAAGAGTTATCCCAAGCTTCAGCAACTAAATCACCAGAGACTCATTGGAATACCTTAAATCCTACACCAGCTCACATAACAAATCCAAAACCGACAAGCAATACCCAAGTAATAACAGTTTTCATGTGAAAAAGAAAGAGAATAAAAATAATATATACTTCTCTCTTATTGATTTTGACTTGTCTTTCAATATCATATTTAGTAGATATAGCTTCAAACATCAAACTTTATCAATCACCAAAATATATATGCTACATATAGATTCACTTAGTGTCGAAGTTGAACATAAATCAATACTATCAGATCTTAGTATACGTTTTGAATTAGGTAAAAATTACTGTATCCTAGGTAAAAATGGTTCTGGAAAATCATCTCTTGCAATGACTATTATGGGACATCCTGGATATATCGTAACTCATGGAGATATTACTTTAGATAAGCAATCATTACTCACTATGTCTCCTGATCAGAGAGCAAAAGCTGGAATTTTTCTCGCAATGCAGCATATTCCAGAGATCAAAGGTGTTAAATTATTTGAATTTTTGAGATCAATCTATGATGCTAAAAATGGATCAAACACATCCTTTCTTCAATTCAAGAAGGTAATAGAACCATTGATGATAGAAATTCAATTGGAAAAAGATTTTCTTCGAAGAGATCTTAATGTGGGATTTAGCGGAGGAGAGAGGAGAAAATTAGAAGTACTTCAGATTAAACTTTTGAATCCCAAATATATTATTTTAGATGAAGTAGATAGTTGACTAGATGTAGATGCATTCAAAACTGTAGCTCAACTCTTGGCTTCTATCAATACATCAGAAAATAGTCTGATTATCATCACGCACATCTTTAGCATATTGGAGTCCATTCCTGTAGATCATGTATATGTCTTGGAACAGGGAAAACTCATTGCTGAGGGAGATCAGTCTCTCGCAGAAAAAATTAAAAATCAGTGATTTTGAGATAACTAAAATACGTCTTTGATTTGTGCACTAGTATCATTAATAACGCTATTTTTTTTTGATAGTTTAGAAATATACATACGTTCATATTCAACGATCTTAAAAAATAATAGGATCTAATTGTGGTTGTTGAGAAGGTAATAACTGAGAACGTAGTGTATCTAAAAAAATAATATTTCTGTCAGTAGTAAATTTTTTTGTAGAAAATTTTATTTCACTTCCTCAAGAAAAAGATAATTTATAGAGATGTCTTACCTGATTCTGATCTACATTATGCTTTTCACAAAAAGCAGTATGTGTCGATCCAAAATAATCGAAAAATACTGGCTCACCTCCATCTGGATAAATTCATCTTTCCAGAGCAATGATTTTTTGATTTTCCGGTAAATTATGAGGAATACCAAGTTGAGAAAGCATTGTTTTCAGAAGATCAAAAAGATTTTGATATCATGTTATGATAGCATCCCTTAGTGTAGATTCATCAATATTATTTCATTCACCAATTTTACGAAAATTTTGATGTAATAGAGCTTTACTAATCATAAATATGAGCAATATAAATAAATAATTAACAGTAATGATACAATAATTATTTTACTTTAGCATTTTTTGATAAATGTTTTTCATGAATATCTAGAAAATCAGCATGAGAAGCAGGATGAACTTTATATGTTTGGTTATCAAGAATATCAAATAATACAACACCAGTTTGATGTTTAAAAATAGCGATGGTAGATGCAAAAGTTCCCCCCGTATCTTCTATTTCAAATTCTTGTATTTGTTCTTTTGTAAAATGTTTATATATCATAGTAATCTCCTTCCTTGGTGTAAAAACAACAGTTTGAATATATATAATCTATGTCCAAAATCAAGCTATATTTGACATAAATAATAAATATAACATAATATATTTTATTACGAAAAAACGAGAAGATAAACTCCTCGTTTTTTTGTGACAATCAAGTACTATTATTCAGAAGGGTTGAAAAAGGGGATTCCGAAAACAGCAAATGATGCTAACTGAACGCGAATAATCGCTAATTCATTCATAAATCGATGAAAATCATGTTTGATATCAACATATGCAGATGAAGATATAAAACTAGCCTCACACATCTTTACCCAAAAATTTTGAATTTTTTCATTAACTTTAGGATTTAAATTACAAGGTTTATCCTTTAAAAAGGGAGAAACAAAATCTTTAAAGAAGCGAGCAATTTTCTCAATTTCAGGAGTTGATAGAAAAAGATATTTCACATTTTCTTCAGTTATAGCCATAGTATTTGGCAAATCCCCGACCACAGCCATAGTAATTTCCACATCAAACCCCAAAGAGTTATTTACTATGGATTTTTCTCCAAGATAATACACAGTATCACCGGATGTTAATTCTTTTAAATCTTCGATCTTCATATTATAATTTTTTGTTGGTTAGTATTTTATTTTATCAAATATCTATAATTTAAAGCAAAAAAAAGTCAACACATATTTTATGATTGACATATTTTAGCAAATATATATACAAGAATCACTATTTTATTTGTTTGGGTGAGGTAATGGGAGTTGAATCTTTGGAAAAGAAACCACTAGTATCAATAATTATGCCGACATACAATGGCGCTCACTTTTTACAAGATGCACTTTTTTCTGTATTACAGCAAAACTATGGAAATATTGAGGTTTTTGTATGTGATGATGCCTCCAAAGATGGAACACTAGATATAGTTCATAAGATTAAAGATGAATATGATCATCAAAGTCAAATTCATACTATTGAACAACAACATAATCAATGAATTTCAAAGAATATGAATACATGATTAGAGGCCGCTACAGGTAAATATATCGCTATTTTAGATCAGGATGATTTTCGAAGAGACCCAAATAAGCTTGAAAAACAAGTTAATTTTCTAGAACAGAATAAAGATCATGGTATTGTGTGAACAAATGTTATTTTTAATACCTATTGAGTAGAAATTTCTAGAAATTATCCATCATTAGACAAAAGTATTAGAGATATGATTCTATGAGGATGTCCAATGCTCCATTCTTCAGTTATGTACAATAAAGATTTAGCAAAACAAATTGGAGGATATTCTGAATCCTACAGGTATGCTATGGATTATAAATTATTTCTTGATTTAATGAAACAGGCAAAATGAGCTAATATTAAAGATTTCACAACACACTATAGACGACATGGCAATAATACAAGTATTTTGAAAGCTAAAGAACAACAAATAGAAGCAAAAACCATAAGAAAGGACAATAAACATAATTTTCCAAATCGAACAAAAAATATTATTTGTATGCAAACAGTATGATTACTTAATACGGTATTCTGAGAGTATCCTTTATATCAAAAAGTCAAAGCAGAAGCGAAGAAAATTTATTTTAAATAATACTAACCATAAAACCCAAGTCTCTGCCATCGATGTGGTGGATATATGTGATCAGGAGTAAGCGCCTGGTCTTTTTTTGTACAAGAAATGAGAATAGAATTATCTATACTATTGTTATTTGAGAAAAAAAAGAACTCATGGGGATAGGTACCCAAATACGTTGAAATAATTATTTTATGATCAGTCTTTGATTGAGCAAATCCAAAATAATCGAATCCAGACCAAGAAAATATTTTAAGTTTAAGTCAAATTAAGACAGCAAAATTCTGTTTTCCAGCAAGAACGATAGTATACATTCATGGGGCATAGGTACCATCATATTTCCATACAGTCATTTGTTTGGAAGCTTTGACAAAAGATTGTATAAAGCCAAATTTTTTAAGAAGTTCACTTCCAAAAAACACAGTAGTAGAGAAAAATATGAAAAGTAAAACAAGGAGAAAAATAGACATGAGCGTGTTTAATTAATAACTAAATGTCTTAGAATATCTCAACATTTGATCTACATAAGACTCAGAATAATCTATTATTACATCTACAGGAGTTCATAAAGCATCTGAAACTATCTCATACTTAGGATTTACAAATCACTTATATGGAGCTAAATTAAGTTTAGTATAACGAGATAGTATTTCCTCGTGAAGAACAGGATCTATCTTGATACCATATGTTTCGACTAATTTTTTGGCTGCAGCAAAATCTCATTCAGATTTAATTCTCTGAACTTCAGCCAAAAGTTCTCCAAAAAGAGTTCTCAATTTCTCATAATCATACACATACAATTTAGTTTTCCCTTCTATTTTTTTGATTTCTAATACACTAGCATCAGCTCTTTCTATAACCCATTTAGCAATAAATGAACGATTTCTCATATGAGATTCTTCTACATCTTTACCAAGTTGAATACGGACAATCTGAGTAATAGCTCCATTTAAAATATATCCATAATATTCAGCCTTATAGGCTTCCGAATCCGGAAGCAATCCTAATTCCAAAATTTTAGGATCTGCCATATACCAGAGAGCAAAGAGATCTGCTCTTCATTCTTCTATAGTAGAACCATATTCTTTGAGTGCATCTTGAGTCACTCATGGAAGTAATTTCCCAGATCCATGACCAAGACACTCATGTAAATCTGTATGAAGATTACTCGTTTCATATCCATATGTTTTAGTAAAAGTCACATGCTCCGCAGATGGCATAAATTCATCCAAAAAACCACTTCATTTACCAGCTTCATCATATGCTTTAGTGATATTTTCAATCGTTACAGATTTAGACCCATATTGAGCACGAATCCATTCTGCATTAGGTAAATTGATACCGATAGGCGTGGAAGGATAACACTCGCCACCAAGAATAGCAGCAGTAATTACTTTAGCAGAGACTCATTTTACGACTTCTTTCTTAAATTTTGGATCTACAGGAGAATGATCTTCAAACCATTGTGCATTATCACTAATAATCGTAGTTCTCTTGGATGCTTCGATATCTTTGAAATTTACCAAAGCTTCCCAAGTTCACTTGAGTCCCAAAGGATCTCCATAACTTTCAATAAATCCATTTACAAAATCCACATGACTATCAACATCTTGTAACCAAGCGATAGAGTAGTCATCAAAGACTTTGAGATCACCTGTCTGATAATATTCAATCAATAAGGTAATCACTAATGTCTGATTATCATTAGCGTAATTCATAGCTTTTCTAAGATACTTTATGATTTCTTGAATTGTATGACCATACATACCATCGGCTTTCCAAATTTTTTCTACGATGACTCAGTTTTCTTTGACTAACTGAGAATTAAGTCACCAAGACGGTTCATTTTCTCATTTATGAAGAGCATAAAAAGTTTCAACTTCTTGTTGAGTTACTCCATCATAAAAATTATTTGCAGAAGCTAGTATTACATCACCAGAACTATCAAGTGACACTCTTTTAGTATCTTTATGCTCATCGAAAATAATAGGAGAAATCCATGATATAAACTCATCCACAGATTGTCATGCTTGTAAAGGAATTTGATCTGGAGATAGTTTTTTGATTTGTTCTGCAAAGAATACTTGAGAACATGTAGGAATAAATTTATCCATCGAATAATGATGATGAACACCATTTGACATCCATATCTTCTTGAGGTATGCTACAAACAAAATAAAATCAGAACGTTCTTTATCGTCCGTATAATTATTGTAGATTGCTTCACATATTGTGCGTATAGTGAGATTATGTTTGTAATGTTGGTCCCACAAAATATCTCTCCCAGCCAAAGCCGCTTGATTGAGATAATAAATATAGAGTTTTTGATCTATAGGAAGAATTTCAAAACCCGGTACTTGATATCTAAGAATCTGAATATCATCGAATCTATCTACAATATAGTTGAAATCAGTCATATATATATACCACAAAAAAATAAATAATTAGAAACGCTCTTTAATCTCTTTGTACACAAGATCCCACGATTTACAACACACAACGTTTGTACATAGACTCTCTTTCTCAAATACATCATGATCATAGAGAAATACAGTTCATTGATAGTCTCTATCCAAATGAGAGAGGATTGAATCATTATCATCTATGATTCCCAAAATTTGGGGATATGATTGATGCAATATAGTAGCTTTCCATAATCCACCATCTTCTTTTTTTACATCTTTGGGTCTCATAATGATAGGTGCTTCAGGGAATCCATGAAGAGAAAGCCATTTTTGTGTTCACTCCAATACCTCTATAGGTCTAATCGTAATATATGCAGTAATAGGAACTATATCATGTATCTTCATCACAAATTCTTGAGCTGATTGTATCGGAGGAATACGTGTTTGTGTTTCATTAGAATATATCTGTTCATCTACTCGTTTGAGAGCTTCCTCAGTCTGTCGATAGGGCACATTTTGAGTATAACGATATTTTTGTGCCATTTCTTTAATAGATAAATGTTCTGGATTACCAAATTTTTTTTGCATTTCTTCAACTCGATATCCTATAGTCCATGAAAGTGTTTCATCTATATCGAGAGCAATTCATTGTGTATCTATATGGGGAATATTTTGCATAGGTATGATAGTCAGAGAGTAAATTTATTGAGGAAGTCATATATTAAATTCTGCACGATGCTTAGCATCCAAAGCCATAACTCATAGTGCAACAAAAATTAACGCTGATCCGAGAATAAAAACACTAGTTCATATGGTATCCGCATATTGAATCAATCATGCATTGCCTAGAATATACCACCAATCATGAATTCAATTGTCACTTCGAAGAGGCAAAACTAATTTATTGGCATCTGCTATATAAATACTACTATAGAGTAAACTTTGTCCAACCCAAAAGAGAGATATTTGCCAAGCAATATTTGCACGACGTACAAAAAAATATACAAAAAAGGATAGAGGAACAAATCGTTGAAACAAAGATCATCACCAAACTCCAGCCATATCACCAAACATTCCCATAAGTGGATGTCCAGCCTCATGAATCAAAAAATTGATATGATCTAACCGAGAATAATAATTATCATATACAAACCAACGACTATAGAAATAGAGGAGTCAGACAATAATTCAGACTCTTATTCGAAGGCGGTATGCTGGAAGTGGATATTTTTGAAGTAAGGTAGAATCCATAATATGAGATTAAAATAAATGTTCAATGGATCTCAGAGCTTTCTCTAAATACTCAGTCATTCAAATGCTAAATAATTTCTCTTTGTTAACTCGCTGATATTCCAAATGTTCATCACTAATAATTGGTCCTGCGACATCTACCTTTCCTGTATATATAATCAATACAAAATATCTAGTTTTAGAGAAAAGAAAATCACTCTCTACATGGATAACACGTAAATCTTGCACAGTTTCTATACCAGTCTCTTCTTTGATCTCACGGACCATAGCTTCTTCTATTTTTTCTGGAAGTTCAGTTTTCCCTCAAATTAAATCCCATTTCCCGGTATCAGATCTTCTCTGTACCAAAATTTTGCCTTCTGTATTGGTTAATATTGCCTTAGTATGAAATCGGAAATCCATGGAATAGAAAAAGAATAAAACTTTATGTACTTACATTTATTTCCTCAGAAAATTCAATTCTAAGTAGAGTTGATATTTACTCAGAGAAATATACAAAATAAGAGCAAAATATATAAATCTATTACTATGGTACTCATCTACACAGGGTATGAGCAGATAGATCATTCTACGCTCACCAAAGAACCGGAAAAGAAAGTCAAATCAGCAACTTCTGCTGAAAGTAGATTATTTATGCAAAACTTCTTTGGATTTAACTAATCCACCATCAAAAAGGATCCTCATTTTGAGGGTCTCTTTTTTCAATTGAAAATTCTAGCATCTTTCATACACTGATACTATATTTTATTCATCACAACATCATGGCAGAAGAACTCGTTCGTATCCCAACTAGCAATTACAAATATATTTACGGAGTCTATAGCAAAGTAAATCAGCCCAAATGATTGATTATTTTTGTCCATGGATTGACGTCAAACCAAAATGAACCGATGATAGCACACGGACAAACATATTTCAATGCCAAATGATATTCTACCTTCAGATTTGATCTCTATGGAAATAGACCAGATGCCAGAAAGCTCGTAAACACAGATCTCAAAGATCATATCACCGATGTAAACAAAATCATAGCCCATTTCTTGGCTCAAGGAGTCGAAAAGATTATCCTCATGGGGCATAGTTTAGGAGGGCTAACCATATTATATTCTGATTTAACGCACGTTTCGAGCGTAGTTTTGCGAGATTCTTCTATTGGAGGCGAAGAATTACTTAACGACGTAGATTACAGTGAAGTCTCAGATACATATTTCATCAATTGGTGAGATGAAATGATTTTTCCAATCGGAAAATCTATGTACAAAGACTTTAGTATTCCACCAGCAGTACATCTAGAACAAATTCAAAAACTTCATCTCCCTATAGCAATTATCTGAACAGAATATGGTCTCAGAAAAGCAGCTAAATCCTACTACGATGTCGCCAACGAACCTAAAAAACTCCACATAGTCCAGTCTGCTTCGCACTGTTTCGAAGAACCAGGAGCAGAGAAGGAATTATATGAAGTTAGTTTGGAGTGGATTGAGAGAGATTAAAAATAATCCCTAGGATCAACATATATAGTTCTTCAACTGACACGTTTAATTAATTTTATTAACATAATTCATTCTGATTCATTTCATTTTCTTTCTACAGAATAAATTTGTTTTTCAGATTTTAAAACAGAGATATTGAGTATAATTCAACGTTTCTCCGTATTTTTTTCATCAATAATTTCTAAGGGTATTAATTTCCAAAGACTATTAGTTTTGTCAATATCTAATTGGGTCTCTATTTTTATTTTATCTTGAATATGACGTTTTAATGAGTCAATATCCATTCATTTTTGTTTTAATTCATGCTCAATATTATAAAAAACACATCAATTCTTTTTAATTAATTCCCCAATAATTGATTCGCGTATAATCTTCTCAGGATGTTCACAAACACCAATAATAATATTTCATCAATTAGTGTTCATCATACCAATAATAGATTTAATAATTCAAGCAAATATATCTTCTGATTTTTTCTTTTCTGCTTGCTCATTAATAAATAAACTCTGAGTCGGAGTGAAGAAATTAGTCTTCCATTCAATAAAATCATTTTCTTCTTTCAATAAATCCTTAATTTCTTTCCAATCATCAATTAACTCGTATTTATTAATAATTTCATTAACTTTTTCTAACCAAATATGTAAAGATCTAACGGCTCAGTTTCTTACCCATCACCAATCTTTTGCTTTAGAAACAATTTCAAGGACAGAGATTAGTTCTATAGTAACTATAAAAATTTTATTAGACCATTCATTATCAACTGTTTTTAAATCTGAATTAAATGCCATTAAATTTTTCATTCAATAATCGATTATATCCGCTTTTATATCAGAGATTTCATCTAATTTTAATTTAAGCTTTTCATCAAAAGAAATATCTTTATCAAAATAGAATCAAGTAGTAATTCTATTAATAATATATCAGATAGTTTTCTCATTTGTAGTTCTAAATTTGAGAATATAATTATTGAGCGCATAATCATTTCACGACACTCTTAAATAATTTATTAATCAATGTTCAATTTTTTTCTCTGATACCGCTGAACAACCATATAATCTACTAAGTTCATTTCAAAGATGTTCTCAATGATTAATTTTGTTATTTAATGAATGACTAATAAATTTTAAATAAGGAAGAGATGCAAAAGTAACTATTGAAAAATATGTAATTTTCTTATGATTATCAAATAAGAATATTGAATTAATTTGCCTTGGTTTGGGAATTCAAATTCTTTCTAACGGAAATTTAGATCTAAATCTAGCATTATGATTAAAAATGATTGAAATAAGTTGCATAATAATATTTTCATAAGAATATTGATAATTCATATCGTATTCAAGATCTCTATTTAATGAAATTAATTTTCAACGCAAAGTAGATATAAAAGAATCATTTAATTGATGTAAGAATAATGTAGGACAAAAAAAGGCTATATTAATAAAGAGTAAAATTATCTTTTGTTCATTGATACTAGAATCATTATCTTCTTCAGGCATATATTCTTGATTTTCAAACAGTTGAAATTTTTCCTGATTTTCAATCGTTTTAACATGTTTATTTTCACTAAGTGTCTTTTCTAGAGATATACAAAATAAATCATTTTTAAAAACCAAATCGATTATTTTTCAAAAGAAAGAGTATTCTTGTTCAGAAATAATAGTATTATTATCTATATTTTCAAAGATAAATGATATTTTACATAATACATACCAAGCATCATCAATATCTTTTATAAGAGGAATTTCATTTAGAACAGAATCAATAGTACCTTTGTCTAGCATTAGAGAAATATCATTTCATAAAAATATATTTTCTTACTTACACCCATTTCCCAAATAATTTCAACCTCTACTTTCAATTGAAAACCCTTTCACATTCCATACACTCTCAAATAGAGAAAATAGATTCCCGCCCCAATAAAACAAAGCGGAAATGACATGACCCCTTACATACTAACAAACCCACATATATGAGCCTCAAAAACACCTTAGAATCATCAGATAAAGTGAAATACGACTTGTTCCTCAAAGGATTGAATGAAACTACCGTGAGGACAATTTCACAAGAGCAAAACGAACCACAATGGATGTTGGACCTCAGATTGAAGAGTCTAGAACAATTTAAGAAAATGCCAATGCCTACACGATGACCAAGTCTCGAAAAACTAGATTTGGATGAAATTGTGTATTACGCAAAACCTAAGTCAGACGGTGAAGGATACGCAACCGATTGGGAAGACGTAGACCCTGAAATCAAGAAAAAATTTCAACGCTTAGGAATCCCAGAGGCTGAACAGAAATATCTCGCTGGGGCAGGAGGGCAGTATGACTCGATGAATGTCTATCATAAGATCAAGCAACAATGGGCGGATAAGGGAATTATCTTTGAAGATATGCCCCAGGCGCTACACTCTCATGCTGAGTTGATCCAGAAACACTTTATGAAATTGGTCCCTATGACGGACCATAAATTTGCCGCATTGCACGGTGCTGTGTGGAGTGGTGGAACATTTATTTATATTCCGAAATGAGTCAAATTGGAGGAGCCACTCCAGGCGTATTTTCGTATGAACACCTATGCAGGTGGACAATTTGAGCATACCTTGATTATTATAGAAGATGATGCCGAAGGTAATTACATCGAAGGATGTTCGGCTCCCAAATATGACAAAGCCAGCCTTCATGCAGGTCTGGTTGAAATATATGTCGGTAAAAATAGTAAAATGAAATATTCTTCCGTAGAAAATCGATCTACAAACACCTACAATCTGAATACCAAGAGAGCTTTGCTTGAAGAACACGCATACATGGAATGGGTCAACGGAAATATGGGTTCATGTACAACAATGTTGTATCCATGTAGTATTTTGAAAGGGGATTACAGCAAGACTGATATGCTCGGGATCGCTGTAGCTGGTAAAGGACAAAATCAAGACACTGGATCCAAGGCGATCCACCTCGGTAAACACACCTCGTCCACTATCGTTTCTAAGTCTATCTCTAAGGATTGAGGAATCTCAACCTACCGTGGACTCGTGAGAATCGCTAAATCCGCTGAGCATGCAGTCAATCACACAGAATGTGATGCACTCTTGCTCGATGCTCAGTCAGTCTCAAACACAATTCCTGAAATTATCTGTGATGCTCCGACAGGCGTAGTTGCTCACGAAGCCAGTGCCGGCAAAGTGGATGAATCTCAAATATTCTACCTTACCGCTCGCGGTATCGAAGAAGAGAAAGCCATCGCTATGATCGTCAATGGATTCTTCTCCTCAGTCGTCAAAAAGCTTCCTCTTGAATATGCCGGCGAACTTAATAAATTGATTGAGTTAGAAATGGAAAATTCTGTTGGATAGTTTTATCTTTTCATATTCCCTATGAAAAAGAAAGCAGTTGTTGATAAATTTGTAGACAAAGAAATGCAAAAACTCAAAAAAATGAATCAAATCGTAGCGAAATCTATCAAAAACAATGAGAATATTTTTCAGACACTTTTGGATTCACAAGAACCTTTGACTACTGGTCAAAAAATGGCTGATGCTGTAGCTGCTTTTGGTGGAAGTTGGAGATTTATTATTATCTTTGGTATTATATTGGTATCTTGGATTATACTCAATGAAATATTTCTTATGAATAGAGGATTTGATCCATATCCATTTATATTATTAAATCTGATTTTATCATGTTTGGCTGCGATTCAAGCGCCAATCATTATGATGAGTCAAAATAGAAAAGAAGAAATCGACCGTAAAAGGACAGAAAACGATTATATTATAGATTTGAAAGCTGAGACTCAAATTAGAAATATGGATGAAAAGATAAATATTCTTGCTATGGAACAATTAAACAAAATGTTTGATCTTCAGCAAAAACAAATCGAACTCCTCAAAGAAATCAAAAAAGCTGTGAGTAAAAAATAATTTTAATTTTCATAATTACTATGCTCTTCGCTATTATCGCAATATTTGCCTCAATTACCGGTATCATAGGAACTCTGTTGCCAGCTATTCCTGGTCCTGCTGTAGGATATCTGTGAATGGTCCTTTTGCATTTTTCTAGTTATCACGCATTTTCAGCAAATACAGTGATCATTTGGTGACTTGTTGTGATTACATTAAGTATCTTAGATTATATAATACCTACATTAGGTGTAAAGAAATTCTGATGAACAAAACGGGGAAATATGTGAAGTATGATTTGAATGTTTGTGGCAGTCTGAATCTTGCCTATCTTTGGTATTGTGCTAGGACCATTTGGATTGTTGTGACTAATTGCTGGACCATTTTTGGGCGCGTATATCTGAGAAACGATGGGTGGAAGAGAACATGAAAAAGCCCTCAGAGCAGCTGTGGGATCATTTATCTGATTTATCACAGGGACTTTACTCAACATCTGAGTAGCTATAGCTATTTTCGTAAGTATATTGATTGAATTAATTAAGATTTGGAGTGCATAACAAAAAAAAGCCTAGATAAATAATACCTAGACTCTTTTGTAACATACTGATTTTTATAAACGGATATAGGGACTCCCCATTTGTTTATAAAGTTTTTTCAATCTTTGTTTATTCCAGAAATTTCTCCATAATCTCCGAATTCCAGTTAATTCAGTAATTGGTGTTTTTTGTTTTGTTGTGCCCATAAAATAATCTCCTTTCTTTTTTGGTTTATGAATACTATATACGATTTATAGAAAATAAATCAAGAGTACAAAAAAAGCAACCTGAGATATTCTCAGATCGCTTCAATTTCAAGATTCCTGGTCTGTAGGAGGTAAGTCTTTTTCCTTTTTCTTTCTATAAACATTTTCATAGAAACCAGCAAGAATAATCAACCCAAACAACATAGGCAACGCCCAAAGAAATTGAGTAGATACAATTATTATTGCGACAATAATCCAAAACAGGAATGAAGAGATATATGAATTCTGGGGTGGATCCATATCATATCTATGAACAAAAATAAGGAGAAACAACAAAAAGCATGCAAACATTCCCCAAACCACAATAACATGTGATGCAATAAATGTCAAACACAGATTGATCACATAGAGAGCAAAGGCTATCTTTAGAAGCCATTTTATTAAGCCAGAAAAACTATACAAGGTTTTCAAGTATGGTTCACACCAATCGATAAATCGATCCAAGAGAATAATTAAATTTTTCATAATAGATGGTTTTAAATTTATTTTTTATTTTCACAGACTATATATATTATTACAAAAAAAACAAGTAATTGATATTTAAAATACATAAATATAAAAAAACACAAAATAGCCTGAGTAGATTCACTCAGGCCATTGTAGTTTATGCAAATTGCATAGGAACATTGATTTTTCTAATTTGGTTGTCTATAATGCAAGATATCGGCAACATGATAAATACAATCACCAAGATATTCCAATAAGCGCCAAACGAGACGATCGCAATAAGTAAAATATTAACCAAAAAGACTGTGAAAAGAGTCTTCTCTTTGTAGAACGGATTCACAAAACTTTTGTAAATCAACAGACTCAATAAAACCATACACGTACCATCAAGAATCCAAGCGATCCACTGATGATCAAAGACCCATAGTGTCACAATGCCCCATACATAAACTACTGAAAGGATGCAAAGAACAAACAAAGATACAACAAAGATAGTAAAAATATTCACCATCTTTTCAAGAAACGAGTAATGTGCTTTCATAGGCGTAATATTTAATTTTTGTGCTTCGAATTTATATTTTTAATATCAAAAGTCAATCGGAAATATACTTTTTGAAAGAGCAAAAACCTTGCTATTTTACGTCAGAACGATATTCTAAAAAACATATTTATCCTCAAAAATATTCTATGTTTCTTCGTAAATTACTAATACTATCCCTGATTGGAAGTGCCACCTTGTTAGTAAACCAAACCCAAGCCTATATGATCGGATTTAAATCTGCCGATAATACCGTTGAGAATATTCAAACAATTGAAAGTACATATAATGTAAATTTACCCATAGTTTCTTTTATTTTTGATCCATGGAGTCCCGATATTTTGGATACAATAAATAAACTTCCAAGTACATTGTGAGATCAAAGGATCTATCATATCACCCTGTCTCCAAATGATTTATCAGCCCAACAAGTGTTAGATTGAGCCTTTGATAGTGAATATACACAGTTTTTCAAAGCTATCAAAAAAAATAATCTCAAAGTAGTTTTTAGAACTATGCACGAAATGAATGGTGGTCGATATCCACGAAGTTCAAATCCTAGTGCATTCAAAAAAGCATGGATCCATGTCTGGAATATGTCGAGAAAAGTTGGTCTTGGAACATGAAATATCCAGTTTGATTTTTCCGTGAATCATCGAGATATGCCAACCAAGGAAACACCAAAACAGACAGCGAAGCTTATTCAATGCCAACCATCAGCCAAAATAAAGCTGAATTGTTTCACGTTTGAAGATTATTATCCAGGAGATACATACGTCGACATTGTTGGATTTACCTTCTATAATCGAGGGAAAGCTACAAGCAGTAGACTATGGCTTACACCACAACAAATTGTAAATGAAAAATGACGAAACACCTTAGATAGAGTTAAAAAATTCAAAAAACCAATTATGATAGATGAAGTATGAACCACAGCAGTTCGATATGAGACAGCATTTGATTTCAGTTACTCAAGACAAATCTACAACAAAGAATATGCAAACAAAAATACACGAATAAACCAACTTCAAACACTTCTCAAAAACGAACCTTCTATTATAGGTGCAGTATATTTCAATGTCGATTATACTAATGGATTAGATATGAGATTAGTAGGAGAAGCAGATCGATCAGTCATCAATCCTGAAAAAAATAAAGTCTATAATGCTATTTTTGATCTCATTAAAAATGGGGAAAACATACAAAAACGATCAACAGTAGCAAATATGTTTGGTCTAGGATGACTCTCTTTAAATGGAATCACAAAATTGCTCCCTATAGCCAATATTAGTCCTATCAAAAAGCTTCGAGACAATATAAATAAGAATTATAGCTTAGTATATGAAAAAATAGCTTCCTTTAATAGCTATACATGAAGCAGCTTCGAAACATTTTTCCCAAAACTTACAGGAGACAAAAAAGATGAAGTTCGATGACAAGCAAGTTATTTCATCCCAAAACTCCCTAATCCCATAAAAAGGAAATAATCTTGAGATTCCAAAGCAAATATATATACACGACATCACAAAAACATAAAAAATATGAAGATACCTAAAGAAAAAACAGACGAAGGTACAGTAAGAAACGTACCACAAGAACCCATCACAGGAGTTGATTTTAGTTTATTGGGTGACGGTTCAGCCCAAAAAAGCAAACCAACAACAAAAACTCCACAAATTAGTAATTTTAAAAAAGATGGAGGAGATTCTCTCTAAACTTATCAAAAAAAGATGCACTGTCACTCGGCGCATCTTTTTTTAAATTATAAATCTTGAGTTATCGAAGAAAAAGTAGTCAATGATTTTGGTTCTTTGTGAGTTGTCCGAGCTGGATTTACATTCTAGAAAAGCAAACTAAACGATATAGCGAGTCTCACAAA
>JBAXSM010000008.1:0-35914 GCA_037130715.1 Candidatus Absconditabacteria bacterium | reverse complement strand
ACCCTAAACAAAACAATGCTTAAATCTGTAGAAAAATTAGGTACTATGCTTGCGGATAGTATTACACTTCCCGCCTCAAAACCTGCCAAATCAGTCAAAGAACATATAGCTCCCCAAAGGGAAATTGTGCCTACGCTATCTTCACAAACAAGTGGATATATTTTTTTTCAAATCAAACCTTTCAAAGACAATGATCGTGGAATAAGTCACTGGGATACTGTTTGTAAAAATCTTATTGGACTTAAACACAAAAAAATAATTTTTCTTATCAAAGGTAATGTCACAAACATTAAACTTTTCGTTTGAATTCCTAAAGACTTCAAAGAATTTTTCCAAAATACATTTTATGCAAGTTATCCTACATCTGATTTGGTAGAAACTTCTGATGCAGACCTCAGAAGCACCCCACAAGAATATTTCTTTACTAAAGATGTACAGAAAATCTTTTCTAAAGACTCTTTTCAAAGAGATGGAACCTATATGGATCCTATGAATACGCTCTTAGCCTTATATACAGGAATTGATACAAAATCTGATCTTACCATTTCATTTTCTCTCCAATTTGCAAAAGAGAAATCATTTTGGGATACATTTATAAAAATTATTAAACGATTTTGGGAAACCAAAAAAGCAGTAGAATGAGGCGAAGCTCCTGTAGAAAAAAAAGACATCAAACCTGACTTTTTCTTGGAAATCGGGCTTAATATTCATAGTCATGATCCTTATGTCATACAAACCACAAAAGCAAATTTAAAATCAGCTTTCTCTACTTTTGTAGAATGAGGTTCGATAAGTTTTGTTAAAAAAAATAAATCCAAACCAATGCCGGTGACTTATGGTCAATTTATTAATTTTTTCCATATTCCTGCTGCTGCTAACTTTGTAAAAGGATTGGAATATACCTTGTATAGAAAACTCCCCTATCCTACGAATTTGCCGATCGCTCAATGATTGGGTGAAAATGAATTAACTGTCCTTGGAAAGACAGATTATAGATGAGAAACGCTTCAATTTGGGATCAAAAAAGAAGATAAATTTAGACATATGTATATCATTGGAAAGACAGGTACCGGTAAATCTACCTTCATTTCCAATTTGATTGCAAGTGATATGAGAACAGGAAATGGTCTTTGTCTCTTGGATCCTCATGGAGAACTTGTCGATACTGTGCTTGAATATATTCCTAAAAATAGAATTAATGACGTTATCCTCTTTGATGTGGCGGATTCTGACTTCCCTATTGGATTTAATTTGTTACAAGCCGATACGGAAGAAGAGAAAAATCTGGTTGCTTCTGGGGTTGTATCCACGTTCTATAAATTGTTTGAAAACAGTTGGGGACCTAGATTGGAGTATATTTTGAGAAATATTGTCCTTGCCTTAGTAGATTATCCAAATGCTACCTTGATGCATATTTTGAGAATTTTGACGGATAAATTATTTCGTGAAGAAGTAGTTTCTAATATCAAAGATCCAGTAGTTTTGAAATTCTGGAAATGAGAATTTGAAAAATGGAATGATAAACAAAGAGAAGAAGCAGTTGGGCCTATTACCAACAAAGTTGGACAGTTTTTGTCATCTAAATTGGTAAGAAATATCTTTGGACAACCAAGAACTAAGTTGAATTTGAGAAAAGCAATGGATGAAGGGAAAATTATCCTTGTAAATCTAAGTAAAGGTAGAATCTGAGAAGATAATGCAAATATGATTGGATCTTTGTTGGTAACTAAATTCCAGATTGATGCGATGTCGAGAGCTGATATCCCTGCACATCTGAGAAGAGACTTTTATCTCTATATCGACGAGTTTCAAAACTTCGCAACTAAATCATTTGCGACTATTTTGTCTGAAGCGAGAAAATATAAATTGTCTCTTATTGTAGCCAATCAGTATACTTCACAGCTTCAGCCTGAAATTAGAGATGCTATCTTTGGAAATGTAGGAACGATTATTTCCTTTACTCTTGGACATGATGACGCCGTCCAAATGGCCGCGCAATTCAAGGATATGACCAGTATTAATGATCTGATTTCTTTGCCTAAATATACCGCATATACAAGACTGATGATCGATGGAATCTCCTCTGATCCATTTAGTATGAAAACATTACCACCAGCTACTCCTGATGGATCACTCGAATTGATTGATAAAGTAAGAAAACAATCTCGCCAGAGATATGCGATGTCCAGAGGACAACTTGAAACATTGATGGCAGCTTGGAGCAACAAAACATTCTCCGTACAAGAAAAAGTTGCAGAAAAAGCACAAATGGAAGCTTGGGGAATAAGTGGAGAAGAAGCTGAAAATCTTCAAGATTTGTTTGTCCAACAACATATGCATTTCTTCACAGAATATGCTATCGATGGCGTAGATCCTGATGCTATGATTTTTGATACCGAATGAAATAACCATAAAGCAATCTGGTATACAAAACCTAAAGGACTAGATGATCAAGCAAATTTAAAATATAAACAAGGAAGTTCTGCTCCTCTTCAATGAGATGTCTCGCTCCAAATGGCAGTTGATATCTACCAGCATCAGACGATAACTATAGATAATAGCACACCATTAACTATCTGGGTTGGAACAAAAGAAGAAGCTCAAGAGCAATTTGATCGTATGCTTCAGTTATCTGGAAATGAGAAAAAGTTCAAAGAAATCTTTAAGTTCTGTCCTAATCTCAAAAAAATATCCGCACAAATGGAAGCTAAAAAAGCAGAACAGGAAGAACAAAAATGAGAAGTAGCAGAAACATCAAATATCACAACAACACAGACTAAAACTGAAGCTCCGATACGTAAACATGATCTACCAAAAAGCGACGTCGCTTTCGATATAGATCAAATCAAAATTGGAGATATGTATGATGGATATGTAAAACTAACCTATAATTATGGAATGTTTGTAACCGTGAAATGAGTAGAAGGACTTCTTCACAAAAACTTTATCGTTGCACCTGATGGAGTAGACTGGAAAAAATTCTATAATATCTGAGATAAAATTCATGTCAAAGCTCAAGAATTTAAGGAGATCAATGGTGAGAAAAAAGTTGTATGGAGCCAAAAATAAATTTCTTTTTGATTGATTTTTAAAGACAAAAATATACATTTCTGTAAAATAAAAATAATAATACACTTATAATTATGAAAACAGAAATACTAGAAGTACTCAGAAACATTGCTTCCCATGAAGAAGCAGATCGCGATGAAAAAGGTAAAGATGGTGAACTTTTACATCCTCATCTTAGGACAGTGACTAGTGATCAATTCGCTATTCTCTTCCCATTTCTTTGTCAAAAACTTGAAGATCTCAAATTGGAAGATAGAGACTATTATGTCTTTTCTTCAGATCAACGAGGGAAACTTAAACGAGCAAAATTTATCTATGTTTGGCAGATCTTCTGTGAAGACTGGAGAAATTACCATGACAAAACAGTACATGGAGAAATGATTATTGGATCGTTTGCTATGTTTATTGAAATCCCATTTAATTTTAGAATCTGTTTTTTATCAGAACAGAAAGCTCAATTACCACACTAAACGATTACTCCCTGCTCATATCATTGAGTGGGGATTTTCTTTATTGACTTTTTTGTCTAAATCTATATACAATATCATATCTAACAAAACTCAAAAATAAACTATATGAGCACATCAAAAGAAACTAAATTACAAGAAATTGCAAGTTTTGAAGACCGAAAAGCGATCTTACGCATGCTAGGTGAGGGAAAAAACCTTGAACAAATTGGATTCCCTTTTGAAGAAAAAGGAGGTAAAGACTTTGTATTCTCCGTAGTGAAAGCATTACTTACTCCAGATGAAGAAGAACCAAAATTTTACATTGACCGGAAAGAATTTTCAGATAGCGGATTTAAGGCTGCATTGGCCTTTCTTAAATGTCATATTTTGGATGGAGACTTCACTCCAGAACAAGCAGAGGCTATTCATAACGCAGATATTAGTACGTATCTCGAACTAATAACACATCCAAATCCGCCGATTCCAAAAGAAGAATTGATCATGTTTTTTGAACTATCTCTTCAACACAAGATCTCGCTGCCGGTAAAAATCTCTGCAGAACAACTAAAACTAGCTGAAGCAGCATAAATTGCTTATCTAGTACATTTTAAAAAAGGTCTCTATAAATCTATGGAGATTTTTTTTATTCAAAAAAATCTCTGATAAATACACAGAGATTTAGTTCGGAATTATATTTGTCGTACACATGACCTAAATGAATTAAGCTGCCATTGCCATAGCTTCACATCTAACTGGCATTTTTTCATTGATACCTTTGATTGCAAATAAGATATCTTCTACTAAGTACCCGTATGTATTGTTGAAATAATTATTTTCTACCATTTTTTCACTGAGTGCATCTCCCATTTCAATAAGTTGAGCAATAATTGCATGCACCTCATCTTCAGATTGGAATTGTGTAAGAGAATGTTTTCTGAGATCAGAGAGATGTTTCTTGAGCAATAATAAATAAATTACTACTCTATCTACAAATTCTGTACTCATGACATCTTCTGTAACTCTAGCTCCATATGAACCGACACTATCTTTACTTACTTCCAACACACCAATCAATTGATCGCATGTTGCACCAATTTTGTCCATCAATTTACCTACAGATCTAACTGTATTTGAAGAATAGATAAGTGAATTTTCCATTTTTTTTGGAGAGAGAAGCTAAAATTTGTATAATTAATTATAGTCTGTTTTTCAAAATTCACCAACAAAAGAAAACAAGCCCCCCGAAGAAGACTTGCCAATATATGAATTTATTCTGATTTTATTTACTTTTTATAAAATATATTCCGGATTGATAACTCATAGCTATCTTAGGACTATTTTTTCATAAATAATTTACGCAATATCCAAAATGTAACCACACCAATGACTACACAAAGAAGTAAAAACATTGGATACGCAATTTTCCAGTTTTCTGAACCCGTCATCATACTTCGTTCCGACATTCCTCCAATACCTGCGATAAGTGTCAGTGGCATAAAAATTGCATTTACAAAAGTCAATCTGGTTACACTATTGTTATTTTTAATTCAAATAAAGGTATTGTACGCTGCCATAAGAGAATCGTTCTTTTCTGTCAAAATATTGATTGTACTTGTGATTCTAGAAAGTTTAACTTTAAGACTATTGAAATATACTTTAAGATGTTTCTCTTTGAGTTTATCTATATGTTGTATCAAATCATCCATAACATCTTGCTGAGAACGGAAGTTATGTTTGATAAATATTTTATTAAGGTCTTCATTCATAAGGTCTTCTACAACCTCATTTCCAGCCTTTTTACTTGCAATTTGTTCTTGGATATCCAAGAGTTTTTTACCAGACATTGCCAAAGATTTGATAGTTTTATTGTAATATCCATCAATGATTCTATAGAGAATATAATACGGAGATGCTTTCTCTGATCCATCTCTGAGATCTCCCATATTTTTAAAAGATTCAAAAAGCGTATCAATTGTATTTGATTCTAATGAATTTGTTGTAATGATATAATTGTCTCCAATAATCACGTCTAACTCATTGAAAAGATATCTCTCTTCACTTACAAGATACTTAGTAAATGTAAGCGCTAGGAAAAAGTGATTACTATTGCTATCAATTTTGGATTGTGCATTAATTTCCAAAAGATCATCCACAATAACCTCATGAAAGCCATATTCTTGAGAAAGCTGGTTAATGATTTCTTTATTTGGTTCTTGAATATGAATCCATTGCGTATTTCCAATTTGAATTGATTGTTGCATAGTAAACAATAATGAAGTAAATGAATATCATCTAAAAGTAAGTATATAGAGAATTAATTTCCTGTCAAAGTTCAGACATATAGCCAGAAAATTACCCTTGACTTTTGTCTGGAAAATCAGTATATTTAGGATACCTAAGTTTATCTAGGTACGTTTAAGGATTAACATGAGCAAAAGTTATTCAAAATCAATTTTCATTAAAACACTTCGGAGGGTTCTTCGGAGCGTTTTTTCTTATAAAAAAAATCCCAGCTTTTGCTGAGATTCTTAGATATTTAAAATACTTTATTACGCAGCCATTTTCACATCTTCAGCTGGTGCAGCAGCAAGAAGTTCGTCAATCTTATTCTGATATACTCCTTTTGGATTAACTCCAACAACTTGGTGAACAATCTTTCCTCCTTGTACAAAAAACACAGCAGGAATAGAACTAATTCCAAATGTACCAGCAAGTTCTCATTGTTCATCTACATTTACTTTAACAATTTTCACTTTTTTGTCTGCATTCTCGTGAGAAAGATCTTCCATAACTGGTCCGAGCATTCTACAAGGTCCACACCATTCTGCCCAGAAATCTATGATAGATATTCCATCAAATTCGATAACTTCTGTTTGAAAGTGTTGTGGTGATGTGATTTGAATAGCCATTTGTGAATATGATTATGAATAAAGATATACTGAGTGTCATCCCCGCTTAATGAAATTGCGGCGGGGATCCAGACTGGATTCCCTCCCCAACCGGCAAGGAGGGAATGACAATCTTAATTAAGCTTGAAGGTATTTTTCTGCTTCTAAAGCTGCCATACACCCTGTACCTGCAGAGGTAATAGCCTGTCTATAGGTTTTGTCTTGAACATCTCCTGCAGCGAAGACACCTGGAACATTGGTTGCAGTAGAGCCTGGAATGGTTTTAATATATCCCATAGCATCTACATCAATTTGTCTTTCCAAGAATGCCGTATTTGGTGTATGCCCAATCGCATAAAACAAACCTGCACAAGAAATCGTTTCTGACTCCCCTGTCTTATTATTTTTGACGATCAAACCAGTCAATAAATTTTCTCAAATTGCTTCGACAGCTTCTGTATTTCGTCTTACTTCGATTTTTGGATTGTTAAGTGCTCTATCTTGCATAGCTTTGGAAGCTCTGAATACATCTCTTCTCACCAACATAATCACCTTGGATGCAAAATGGGTTAAATGATTGGCTTCTTCGATAGCAGAATCTCCACCACCAATGACAACCAATATTTTTTCTCTAAACATTGGCAAAGCACCATCACATACAGCACAAGCTGAAATTCATTTTTGTCGGTATTTTTCTTCACCTGGAATCCACATACGTTGGGCGATTGCTCCGGTAGCGATGATAATGGTTTGTGTTTCATAGGTCTGGTTTCCTACAACAACTTTGAACGGTTGTACAGAAAGATCTACACTATCAACGGTTTCTGTCTGGATACGAGTACCAGCGTTTATAGCTTGTTTTCTCATATTCATCATTAATTGGGTTCCATCTATTCCTGTAGGAAAACCAGGAAAATTCTCGATAATAGTCGTAGTTGTTAGTTGTCCTCCAGCTGCGATACCTCAAGCCATAAATCCTTCGAACATAAGCGGCTCCATATTTGCTCTAGCTGCGTAAATTGCAGCTGTGTGTCCCGCTGGACCTGATCCTATAATAATAACTTTTTCCATATGTTTGAGGTTATTTGTAAATATTGGATTTGCAGTATACTCATCTTCTCAATTTTGTCAATATCAGGCTAAAATATTAAAGGGTCATTTTTGAAAAATGAGGTATAACTTAGATTTTTTAATAATATTATGAAATGTCAATCACTATTCACTTTAAGTAGTTCATATATTCCCTATTAGATTTTGACAATGCAATGTATTTTCGTATATATGAGACATATTTACTCTCTCTGACGCAATATGAAAGTAGTCTACCCAAAACATATCCAAAAATGAATGCTAGCCGGAATGTCGTTCCAAATCTGACCTATTAATTTGTCTATTATTCAATTATTTATTGTAGGGATTGGAGTTGCCTCAGCTATGGGAGTCTTTAATGCATTTACTAAATCATGAGCTAAAGCCGTTGGAGTAATTTTAGCAATTGTAATTTTTTTGATTGCTGTGTTTATTGCCTTTTTCAAAATGTCGGAATTATGACTTTTGGCGTTTATAGCCAAGATGATTAGAAATAATTTTTTTGATACTAACAAAAAATTCCAGGTTAATTATGAAAAAGAAGATCATCTTAAAATTCTTATAAAAGAATCTAAATCCGGAGATCAAACACAAACTGTTTTTGAACGTAAAGATAAATCATTTAGTAAAGATAAGATCGATAAAATTGATACTAGCGGACTTATCTAATTTATCTCTATCGTAAACTCTATGTTGCCTAAAAAACAAAGACTCAAGACCAAAGATGTTCTCTTTTTGACCAAAAAAAGACAGTTTTTTGGTAGCTGATTATTTGGTTTCTTTTATATTACACAATACCCAAACCTCAAATATCATCAAATATCTTGTCATATTACTATCAAATATAGCAAACACTCTTGCGATAGAAATATTCTAAAAAGAGCTGTAATATTATGGATCCAAACACAAACAAATATACAAAATCCTTATGGGACAGAATATTATAAAATCTTTGTTATGCTCAACAAAAACAAGCTTGAACAACTACAAAAAGACATTGCAAATCAGGATAGAAAGCATATTATATCTCACATTCAGAGACAGTTTGCACAAAGTTTTACTGCATTATCTCGCCATCTATGAACCTCATCAAAAACATCTTCGACAATGGTAACAAATTCATCAAAACACTAAGCAAAGAAGACCAAAAAGAACTTGCTGAACTCCAAAGACTTGAAGACGAAGTCAAAGAACTTCAAGAAGTTCAAAAAAAGCAAAAAAAAGAAGTTCGTATTACCAATAGGGATATGATTAAATTCTGGTTTTTTGCTATGATTATGGCATTTCTGGGATATGTGTTATTTTCATCTCTTGATATTCTCTATCTTATCTTAGCTGCATACATTGTATCTATCGCAATTGAGGCAGTTATTGTACTCTTTGAGCACTACCATCTCTCTAGATCTATGTCTATATTGATAAGTTATCTTCTTCTAGTTATCTTTCTTTTATCTGGATTTGTGTTGATTGTACCGTTTGTAATTAATGAACTTACTAGCGTGATCAATATATTGCTGGCAAAATTAAATACTATTCAGGCACTGCTTCAAACTCAGACAATTGAACAAACCATTGCATCTATTCCTCTTATACCCCATGCTCTGCGCCAAGAAATTCTCCATATGCTCAGCGATCCAGCGACATCTGTTCAATTTCAAACAAAGATTCAGACTACTATAAATCAATTTTCTTCTGCATGGAAAGACTATGCTCAATCACTCTGAACATTTGCCGTAAATATGCTCACATGAGTATTTACTTCTTTTGCTAAATGAGGTATTGTCATTACTCTTTCTGTTTTGTTTTCTATAGAAAAAATTTCTGTAATGAAATTTATCTCTAGTCTCGGAGGTGAGAAAAAATTTAAATATATTTATACAAAATTAGAAAAAATATATAAACAATTATGAATCTGGCTTAAATCAAGACTACTCCTTTCTGTCTACATCTGATTGGCAATGTACGTTTCATTGTGGATTATGCAGCTATTTGGAATGGATATTCCAAGTAAACTTTCTTTGTCTATTATTCTTGGTCTTTTGGATATTGTCCCATATATTGGTCCGTTTGTTGGTTGAATACCTGCAGTATTGATTGGACTTACTCACTATGGTGCAATAGGATGATTGATTATGGCTGGTATTATATTATTTATCAATACTATTGAAAGCAATATTCTCATTCCATTTATGATGAATAAATCATTGGGGATCAATAGCGTAGTTATTTTCATCTCTATGATTTTGTGAGGTATTATCATGTGATTCTTGGGTATTTTACTCGCTGTACCTATTGCAGCAATCATTACTTTATTGTTTGAAAAAGATATCGCAGAATAATTTTACTTTTTGTCTTAGTGCATGAAACAACGTATTCTCCAGTCATATTTTGCCCTTCTGTGATCACTGGCACATCGTTATTTAAACAAACATAAACCTCTGATTATAGGTATCAATGGAAGTGTCTGAAAAACATCATGTCGTATGGTTATTACACAAACATTACAAGAATTCTTACCAAAAGAGCGCATTTTCACGTCACCCAAAAATTTCAATGGAGAACTCTGACTTTCTTTAAGTATTTTTCAGATAAATAAACGAGAACCTAGTATTATTCATTTTGTTACAACACTCTTTAAAATTATTTGGGAGACACAATTTGGTTCTAAAAAATATGATATTATCGTCTTGGAATACGGTATCGACCGTCCCAAAGAGATGGAATTTTTGCTTAGTATTGCAAAACCTGATATTGGTGTGTTTACTGCGATAGATGCTGTACATTCTGAACAATTTGGGAATCCACAAGAGATCGCTAGAGAAGAAGTTAAAATGGTTAAACATACCAAATCTACTGTCTTTCTCAACAGCGATGATCCTTATGCTATGGAACTCAAAGACAAAATATGAGTTGACGTGTTTACCTATCAAACTGCCGAACACCACAACCACAAACAACTCAAAGAAGACATCCAATTTATTCAGCCTCTATTTGTGCTCAATAAACATGATATCCCAGAATTAGAAGCTACTATCGCAATCAAAGATACTGAATTTAAAATCAGAACCAACCTCCTTAGCAAAGAAAATCTAGGATATATTTGAACAGCTGTAGCTATTGCTGAAATCATTCAACATCAAAAATCTCCTAAGAAATGATCTCTCGTACAAGAGCTTGCAAAAAAGAAAATAACAGAACTTAATTATACACTACAAGCATGAAGATTATCTGTATTTGAAGGGATTGCTGAGACACTACTCTTTGATTCAACCTATAATGCATCACCACTCAGCATGAGAAGTATCATTACTACTGCACGAAATATCAAAACTAAATTATTTCCAGAACATCCTTTATGGCTGGTTTTGGGAGATATGAGAGAACTGGGTAGTCTTACAGAAAAAGAGCATAGATTGCTGGCTGCATACGTCAGTCAGGTTGCTGATCACGTCTTCCTTGTGGGGAAAGAAATGACTTCACATATGGCTGATGAGTTAGAAAAAATTGGATTTCCTATGTCTCATGTTTGTAAATTTCATACTGCTACAGAAGCTACTGAAATCATCAAGAGATTGATAGCAGATGAGAAACATCCTTGCGATGATCATGCTCATCACCACCATCCAGAACAACCTCCTCTCCTCGTCTTCAAAGGAAGTCAAAACACTATCTTCTTGGAAGAAGCAGTGAAATGATTACTTAAAGATCCTGAAGATGCAAAATATCTCACGAGACAATCAGCTCGATGGTCTAAGAAAAAAGAATCTCTATAATAAAAAAACTCTGCGTAATGCAGAGTTTTTTTTCTTTAGAGTATTTCTGTTGCCTTTGGTCATTCATCAATTTCTTTAATTTGATCTCTAATCACTGCAGCTTTTTCAAATTCCCAAGCTTTGATGGCATCGTCCAATTGAACTTTAAGATCCTTGAGGATGATGTCTTTTTCTTTTTTAGTCATACGTTTAAGTCTTCTCGTCTGAGGCATTGCACCTGTAAAGGCAACCTGTAACTCCTCATCGGTCTTGACCGTAGAGAGATCTTTGACATTTGAAGTTGCTTTCATCGGCGTGATACCGTGTTTGATATTATGTTCGTTTTGTATCTTGCGACGACGGTAAGTCTCTCGAAGTGATTTTACCATAGCTTCTGTGATTTTATCTGCGTAGAGAATTACTTCACTGAGTGGGTTTCTGGCTGCACGACCTATGATCTGGATGAGCGAAGTCGTAGATCTTAGAAATCACTCCTTATCGGCATCGAGAATAGCGATCAGACTCACTTCTGGGAGATCAATTCCCTCTCTCAAAAGATTCACTCATACAATAATATCTATTTCTCAGCTTTTGAGTTTTTTGATAATCTCCCAACGATTGAGAGAATCTATTTCACTGTGCAAATAGAATGCTTTGTATCCTTTGGAAACGAGAAAATTAGTAACTTCCTCTGAAGATCTTTTGGTCAAGGTAAGGACTAGAATCTTCCCTTGCTTCGCAATATGTTCATTCATTTTTCCCAAAAGATTTTCCAAAAAAGGAGTTCCCTCATTTTTGGGATCCTTACGAACAAAATCTTTGAGATTTGGATATGCTTCGTACATTCAGTGATATTTAGAGTAAACTTGATTTCTAAGATAGTGTTTTTCTACAAAATTGCAATAAGGAGTAATTTGAGAATAGAAAAAAATCTGAATGGATACTACCACGCAGATTTTTTTGAGCTAGCGACTTATTAAGCCGATAGTAATTCATTTAGTTGTTTTTCCTGTTCCCCTGTAAGAGCGAGGCCTTTTAAAGCTTCGATATACTGAGATCTTCTTAAAGAATCATACTGATATAACAGAAGATACCCTTTGAATGAGGAAGCAACCTCACGTAGCGCAAAAATGTCCTTTGGATGAGGTGATTTTCCATGATTATTCCAACAATATCCACGCCAAAATACATTTTTAGTTGATAGTTCACAAATTTCAATAATCTGTGCTTCTGTTTTCATCTTTATGCGAAGACGATTAGTCACAGAGATCAACAAATCCAACTTAGGTTCATCAAGGTGTTTTTTCATAACCCGTCCCTTGGGTTTGTGTGTTTTGTACATACCTGATTTAATAATATAGGCACATACTGTTTTAAGTTCCTCAAATGAGAATGCTTGTCCAGCTAGCAATACTAAATCTCTAAAGTCTTTACTTCTTTGATATAGAGCTTCCTGGTCTTGAAATTTTTTGTTCATAATAGTTCCTCCTACTGTTTAGACTGTTTTATTATTTTATTTTGTTTTTTCTTTTAAGACTCATTATTATATATTATCTCATAAAAGTCAATAGCCATTTTCTGGATCTTATTTTCTATCTTAAGACATTTTCCTAGGTAAGTCAATATAGATATCTCGATAGCCTATAAACACTAGGCAAATAAGCCCCTGCTCTCCTCCAAAACATTTGACAAAACTGAGTAAAAACTATATACTTATCTTATGAAACGACGGAAATCTCTCTTATTTATCGGTGCTGCAGTTGTGTGTAGTCTTCCTCTTTGAAGTAAGGCAGATTTTTCTGGATTTATTGATCAACTTCGTGATAGCAATATACCTATCGATACATTTCTTACACAAACGTGAGTGACGCGTTATGAATTAGCCAGGCTTTTAAATACTGTAGAATGTAAAGATTGTATCAACCCAGATACTTCGTATTTAAAGGCATATACTGCAGCCTATTGGGCAAATTTTATCCAAATACCAGGGAAAGATTTCAAAGATATCTCTTATCTTTGAGCTCTATTTAACACTAAATCATATTATTATTGTGTCGCATATGCAGGAGATAATTCATATATGAAATGATACCCATTAAAAACCAGTAATATCTGCCCATGAGAATTTTGTGGAGATAGATATACAAGTAAGGCAGAATTTTTGCAAGTTGTAATCAATCTCATCTCTAAATATATATACCCACTGTATTCACTCAATTGGTCTGAGGCTAATACACGAATTAGTGGCCTAAAAACTACTGATTACGAATATAAAACATTTTCTGTTGATGAAATAGGAACTATAAATAGCAAAGCAAAAACATGCAAAAACCAATCATGTGTATTGGAAAATACAGATCAACTGAGTATTTATCTTAAATACTGTATGTTTAATTTAAAGTCATGTGGGATGACAGCGATTGGTTTAACTACAGAATGATATTGGCCTGTAGCTGAACTGAACATTTTGTCTAAACAAAAAATATTAACTATTGATGAGGCAGCAACCTATAACATCCGTGAAAATATTGACGGTGGATTATTGACTAAAATATTTGGAAATATTAATTCTATTATTGGATGTACATTTAATAATGACTATGATTGTGATTGAATCCCTAATAGTCAAGATAGCTGTCCAAATGCATATAATCCGAATCAAACAGATACAGATAAAGATGGCATTGGCGATGTTTGTGATGCTGATATTGATGGTGATGGAATCAAGAATCCTATTGGTATTGTAGATGACAACTGACGTATTGATATACAGCTATGGACACCAACGATGGATAATTGTTTGTTTGTAATCAATAAAGATCAAACAAAAACTAACAATGCTATAATGTGAGATGCCTGTAGTGTCTGAGAGAATCTTTCCCTTGCAATTTCTCTAGCTAATATTCATGGTGACTTACCTCAGAACATAACATTTAAGGCTATTCATACAGCAAACTTTACACAATATTCTTGGGATTTGGGAGACTGATCTTTCACTACCTGAGAAATAGTAACTCATACTTATACTAAACCTGGCATCTATCTTGTGCGTTTGCTTGCAAAAACATCATGATGAAAACAATCAATGGCCAAGACTACTATTGTGGTTGGACGTCTTACGAGTGAAGAAAGAGCATTACAACCCCTTATTAAAACAGTGAGTGTAAAGAAAGATGATAGCGTCGATTTACCTCTTTCTGAAATAGGGAAAGTTGATTCTTTCGAATGGAGTTTTAGTGATGGAAGCACAGGACAAACAACAAATCCAAATATTAAAAAAATATTCCGTACTCAAGGAAGTGTTTCTGTAATTGTTAAATGAATTATTAATAAGCAAATTGCTTCTGTAAACGCATTCACCCTTGGTATAGAAAATTGAAAATGAGCAATACTCAAAGCATCTCTTCTTAATCCAGACAAAAATTCTGATATCTCTTTCTCCACTACTATAGCTGGATTTTTACCTAAAGATGTTCGTAGTGTTGGTTGGGATTTTGGTGATGGAACTACAATACAAACACAAGAACTTAGTATTAATCATACCTATAAAATATCATGACAAAAAGTTGTTATTCAAAATATTTTACTCAATAATGGATCTTCTATTAGAACAATTATTACCCTTTATGTAGTTCGTCCATATATTTTTGATTCATATAGTTTAGAGTTTTTGCCTGATATGCAATGATCTTCACTTAAACCACTCAAATTTACTACAACTATCAAAGGATCTTTTGATACTCCTCTATTTTTTACAAATACATATGGAGATAGTCAATCTCAAAATTTTTGAACCAAAAATATTCGTTCACCATTTAGCTCGCAACACCGCTATTTCAATCCTGGCATCTTCTATCCACAGACAACACTGATGTTAGATGCTTGTACTAACCTCTCTGCTCAAGCAACTATAGATATTTGATGAAGTGACCTTTGTTTAGAAGCAAAAATAAATTGAACACTAAATAAACTTGGATGTGATATGGATAAAGATGGCATCCCAGATATCTGTGACACTGATATTGATGGTGATGGGAAGCCAAATCTTCTGTGACTTATAACAGATCCAAAACAATGTAACTATACTACACAAATCCAAGCAAATGGAAATTGAACAATAAACAAAGATTGATCTATTAATTATGATATTCTCAATAAACATTTTCAATGAGTTTGTTCTCTTGATAACAATCCTTTTCAAGCCAATCCCGATCAAATAGACACCAACAATAATAATATAGGAGATTGATTGGATGTTATTCTCAATACTGGTACGTCTTCTGGGAATACTGCAATACTCAATAGCTTCTTAGATAGTGATAATGATGGTATCCCAGATAATCAAGACCTCTGTCCCCTCTTACCTGAAACCTACAATGGTATTCAAGATACAGATGGATGTCCTGAAATTTGAGTAGAACTTAATTGTGAAAATTCTCAACTTCCTACAATCAATTGAGATTGGACTAATGGATGAGCCTCATCTTGTGGAAATGGACTTATAGATGCTTGAGAAAGTTGTACTAATTGTCCTGCTGATGCTTGAGTTTGTAGCATACATTGTGGAAATGGAACTATAGACCCAGGTGAAACTTGTCAGACTTGCCCTAGTGATGTCTGATTCTGTAATTCTACGTGTGGAAATGGAAAACAGGAAGTTTGAGAAACCTGTATAAATTGCCCTATCGATGTCCCTTCTTGTATTTCTGGATGTGGGAATGGAAAAATCGATCCAGGTGAAACTTGTCAGACTTGCCCTAGTGATGTCTGATCTTGTAATCCAAACTGTGGAAATAATAAAATAGATATTTGAGAAACATGTCAGACATGTCCAAGTGATGTTTGATCTTGTAATCCAAATTGTGGAAATGGGAAAATAGATCCAGGGGAAACCTGTCAAATCTGTCCGAGTGATGTCTGATCTTGTATCTCTATCTGTGGAAATGGGAAACAGGAAGTTTGAGAAACATGTCAAAATTGTCCTGCTGATGTTAAATCTTGTAGCTCTAGCTGTGGAAATGGAACTATAGACCCAGGGGAAACCTGTTTAACCTGTCCTGCTGATGTTGAATCTTGTATTTCTCAATGTGGAAATGGAAAACAGGAAGTTTGAGAAACTTGCAAAAATTGTCCTGCTGATGTTAAATCTTGTAGCTCTACCTGTGGAAATGGTGTTCAAGAAGCTGGTGAAACGTGTAAAAGCTGTCCTGCTGATGGAAAATATTGTGATTCAAATTGTGGAAACAATAAAATAGATGAATGAGAAACGTGTTTAACCTGTCCTGTTGATGTTCAACTCTGTTTCTCTCAATGTGGCAATGGTATTCAAGATCCAGGGGAAACTTGTAAAAGCTGTCCTGCTGATGGAAAATATTGTGATCCAAACTGTGGAAATAACAAAATAGATGAATGAGAAACGTGTCAAAACTGTCCTATTGATGTTCAACTCTGCTTCTCTCAGTGTGGAAATGGTAGTATTGAGTCAAATCTCGGAGAACAATGTGATAATGGATTTCTTAATAATGGAAAAGACGGAAAATGTTCAAATACTTGTACTATTCAAAGTGAATGTGGAAATGGGAAGATAGATAAATGAGAAACTTGCCAAACCTGTCCTGGTGATGTTCAACTCTGTTTCTCTCAATGTGGTAATGGACTCCTAGAACCAAATCTTTGAGAACAGTGTGATAACGGACTTATCAATAATGGGAAAGATTGAAAATGTGGCTTACATTGTACAGCTGTAAATACCTGTGGGAATGGTGTTCAAGAAGCTGGTGAAGACTACTTTACCTGTCCTCAGGATAGTCAATGATGTTTACTTATTGTCGCTAAAGAGTGCTTACAATGTCCTTGTCCATTTGCAGATTTCTCTGCAAATCTAACCAATGGAGATCAGATTAAGGCTGTACTTTGGGACATAAGCAAAAAATACCCATGGGCATATTCTGTGGCATATGAAATAGGGTATTAAAAATATATACTACGAAAAAAGACAGACACACTACGTATCTGTCTTTTTTCTCTATGTAAGCATATTATTCTTCGATAGCTTGAACAGGACAACCTGCTTTTGCATTTTCAAAATCTGCTTTTTCTGCTTCATTTTCTGGTTGCTTGATAACGGTTGGTTTTATGTTTTCTGCATCCCATCAGAATATAGAAGGTCCTGTCATTGAACAGGCTGCACAAGAAATACAATGTTCATTTATCTTTGCCATAACAGTTGATTAATAATTAAAGGAACCTACTTTATTTTAACGATCTTCGTCAGTATCTATACTATCGTGATCGAATAGTCAGTGTAATGATTTTTTATTATCAATATCTTTAAAAGCTTTTTCATCGATAACATTGATTATTTTGGTCTTTCCTGCATGACTTTTGGCTTCTTTGACTACAGAATACAAACAGAAGATTAATCCACCAAGCAAATACATCCACGTAAAATAATATGAATTAGTAAGTGTAATAGTTGATGTAACTGATCCGCTTAAATTAATTGTATTACCAATTGCAAAGAATGCAGTTATTATAATCCACAAGAATGTAAAGTTAATCAAATCATCATTCTCTTTGAATCACAAATAATTGATAATGATATTTTTGAAACTAAAGCTCATATTCCATGCCAATAAGAATATCACACTTATAAATACAATAACCATCGTTGTGAAGAAATATCCACTCAACAATCGAACACCATAAGATTCTCCAGCAACTGGAGTGATTGAGATAAGAGGGAAGAAAAGCAACAAAAATGCTAATCCAAAAAGATATAAGACAAACGTTTTTTGATCTTTTGTAAATCTCATAAATTTAGAGGCAAACAAAGTTACTTTGTTTTTTAAATCTCTTTTTCGGATTGTTGCTGAGTGTTTGATCATCCGTAATTGGATAAGTAAATAAAGTGCTTAGCTGTATATATCTTTTTTGTTCATTATTTCAATGATTTAAAGTTGGTATGGAGAGCCACCTGTTGGCGTCCCTGTAGAATTATCTATATTGATATATGGTTGACCACGATATTGGTTATCGGTCTGTCCCTCTTTGACAATAGTTCCTATTTGAAATGCCTTCTGAACAACCTCTCCTACTCTAGAAAAAATTGATTTGGTTGAATAGTCCTTGAGTTCAATATTTACTCCCTTGAGTGCAAGCGGTAAAATACTCAAAAACAATACACTTAAAACAACTCAAATAAGCATATATCTGATAGCATTTCGTCCTTTAGTTTTGTTTTCATCTTTCCCTTTCGAAAAAAGAAACAAATAAATTGCGTAAAGGAACGAAAAAAAGGAACCTATTCCCACAATGAGTACTACAATAGCACATATTGTGATAATAACCTCCTCCATACTTGTCTGTCCGTAAATATCTGGCAAAATACATTCATTTAAGAAAATAAAATACCTAATTTAGGATTTATTTTTTTTCATTTTTAACAGCTGCTGTTCTTGTTCTTTCTTCGTAAAATTTCTTGAAGAAAACATCTTTTGTTTGAGCAAAAATCAATTTAGCAACTCTCTCTGAAGGTTGTGCTCCTTTAGCAATCCATTCTTTGATAAGATCAATATTTACTTCAAGCTTGTGAGCTAGAGGATCAAACCATCCGAAAACACTAGTAAATCCAGATTTAGCTGGTTTTGTGTGTTCTGTAAGAACTACTCTGTAAAAAGGTCTTCCTTTTCTTCCTTGTCTAGACAATCTAATTTTCAACATAGTACATAGAATTAGTGTTTAAAAATGCTGGAGTATTTGGTGAAGATGATTGATCTAAATATTAAAATATTTGATCATGAAAATAAATCTCCGCTCTCAGCAATGTAAGAATCAAGAATTCTTACTTAAGCTTTTCTTTGGATGCATGTGTAGTGTGTTTTTTGTCTCTCTTGCAGTATTTGCTAAGTTCGATCTTTGGTGTAGTTGCTTTGTTGAGCATAGTGTGGTAGTTTGTAGCTCCACATTCTTTACACTGCATTCCTACAATAATTCTTCACGCTTTTTTCTTTGCCATTTGGTGTGCGCAGTAAAATAATAAAACGATAATAATATTTTTGAATGACGAGATGATCTTGGGAATTAGCACTGGGCAGATTTGAACCGCCGACCTCGCCCTTATGAGAGGCGCGCTCTAACCAACTGAGCTACAGTGCCATCTGGATCTGGAATCGGTGAGGGCGGGATTCGAACCCGCGAGACGATCACTCGTCTGACTCGTTAGCAGTGAGTTGATTTCGGCCACTCATCCACCTCACCAGATCTTTTTAGTCAATCAAAAAAATAGCTGTGCTGCTACATATACTGAATTAGTGTTGAATTTCAAGCATAAAAGCATAAAACAGTAAAAAAACTAAGTAATTATATAATTTAGACATTTTATTTTGTAGATTTCGTAATGGTTAACGAAACTTGAGGAATATGAGAAGGTTTAGATGTTGGATGACAACCAAGATCAGATGTCAACAAAGTGACCGAAGAAGCCGTAAGAAGAATTCAAGACCAAGGTAAAAAAGCGCAACAAGTTCATCAACAAATACAACAAGACAAAGCGACAAATACAACTATCGCACAATTTCTAACTTTCCTGATGGAAACAATCCAAAACGATCGTATTGTCAGCCTTTTATATGATGTTTTTTTTAAGACAAAAAATATCGAAACAGGGATAACTCATTTGAGAAAAAAAATCAATGTATTTATTATAGCTGGGTTCTTTTATCCATTTTACATCAAAGAAGCAGACAAATTTGGAGTAAGTGTGCTCTTTGGAGAATTACTTCCTCAAACATGAACCATAGATCTTCACGCATATATACAATATATCAAGAAACTTGCTGCCAAATACCATGATATTATAGCATTAGACCAGGAACATCTTCTCAAACTTTTGTTTGAAATTATCAAATATTTTGAGATTCATGGTAAAAACACATCTCATGAAGAAGATCAAATAACTATCAGTCAACTCAAAAAAGAATTATTCTAATATAAATTATTATAGATATGTCAACTACATCTGAGCTAGAGATGTAGTTTTTTTTGATTACAATAGATTTGTAGATATACTTGAAATAGAATATTTACCCTTATTTTATGTCATGACAGACAAACAAGAATCTAGTAGAATAGAGAATCTCAATAAAAAAGAGATTTCTTCTGCTGAACAAAAAGCACTCGAGATAAAAAACAGCACTGACCTCACCTCTTTGCAGCTTGATGTTTTGTCAAAAAATCATTTTGAGAGAGAACTGGCTACAGAAAATCTTGAAAATAAAATCAAGAGTTACAAAGAATTTTTCAAAGCCCAAATCGATGATGTAAAATGGGATGCTTTTTGGCTAAATCACACTACTGCTGGTAAAAGCAAAGATTCCTACAAGCTTACCAAAGAAGTAGCTAAATCACAATTGAGAGTTCTTGAAGATATGGAAGAAAGATTACAGAAACTTACAAAACCAGGGAGATATACACCAGAAAATGCAAATATTGCTGATTATGAACTAGCACTCACTATTAAACAATTTTCACAAGATTTACAAAATTTTGCACAATCAGTTCCTGAATTTGTAAAATTTCAAAATGATATCGTCCTTGAAAAATCAGACATTACCGCTTTTGATCTTAGATGATCCATCAATACTATTGCTGGGGCTAAGAGCGTCTTGAGTATTCTCACAAAGTTCAATAAACATGAGATACAACATCAAAAAACAACACTCGAAATAGCTAAACAAGAGGAATATGCAAGAGATCTCAAATCTCTTGAGTCTTATCTTCAAAAGGTAATTTCAGATCCAACATTTGATCCTTCTGTCTTGCAATTTACTCCAAAATATCAAGCTGCGATCAACTATCTTGCCTCTGATCCCGCAATCAATACTATGCTCAAAAACACTTCAAACACAGAAAAAACAAGCGCCGAGAAAACAAGCACTGAAAAAGATGCAGTTACTGGAGCTGAAGGTAAACCTGAACAAAAAGAAGTAGTTGCTTATGCAAGTGTAAACGAAGCATTTTCAAAATGAGGAATCAATGGAATGATAGATTATGGACTTAATAAAACAAATATGAATCCTGCCCAAAAAGAGACATGGAAATCTATTGGAAATATTTGAATCATGGTTGGGGCGTGAGTTGTCGCATGGAATTTCTTTAAAAATGCGTTTAAGGTATTTACATGAAAAGGAAGAAAAGATCTTGCAGAAAACGGTGGTCGAGCATGGATTGCTGGTCCCGCTGCACTTATGTTTGGTGCTAATGCATGGAAAGGAGAATCTATCACCGGACTCCTCAATGGATGAGATTTATCTAAATGACTTGCAAACCGAGGAGCTGACATGGCTGGGAAAGGAAAATCGGCTGTTGATAAAGCTAAATCTACAGTAAACGATGCTACAAAAGCTGTTACAGAAAAAGAATCAGTCATTAATGAAGGATTACAAGGTAGTGCTGAATTATTTAATGGATTGACTTGCTCTCAAGTAGCTGACCTTCTTGAAAAGGATAGTAGTGGTAAATTGAAGATTAAACCAGATCAATACAAAGTCCTACTAAGCACACTTAAAAAAGAGCCAAATGACCCTAAAAAAGCTGCGGCTGCGAAATATCTAGAAAAGATCGGTGAAAAAGACGAAAACAATATGATTGATATTACTTTGACTTCAATGGGACTCACCTTAGAAAAACTCAAAGGGCCAGCTAATGAAAAGACAACGTTTAATGAACAACTAGCAAAAGTAGGTGTAAGAATATGAGCTTTAGCAGATCTTATGATTACCAAATACAACCATATCAATCCAGAACAAAGACACCTTATTGTGGATTATATCAAAAATCCTAATGCAACAGAAAAAGATTTGACTGCACTTGAAGAAAGAGGTGATGTCTTTGAAAAAGCTGAAGACTTTCCGCCTGATGCAAAGAGAAAAGAACTTAAAGATAAGATTGATACATTTACTATAAGCGCTACAGAAAAGGAAACACTCAAGAATTCCTTAAATAGCTTTTGGCATTTGTGGCCAACAGATGAAGCTCAAAAAAATAAACTTACTATCGCTCAAGAATGAGGATCTGTGGTTTTGACGACATATGGACAAAAAACAACAATCGATCTTGCACACAAAACAATCCCTGGATTTGTAGATAAAGACAAGAAATTAATCAGCTTTAGTTCTACGGTTGAACTCCTCAAAGCGGTAAACCTTACAAATAGAATTTTTGACTTGGTTTCTTCACCAGAAAATAAAACGAATATTTCAAAAGATCCATTTAATGTAAGCTTGCTTGGTCGTGATGTAGAATATGATAATACTAAATTCTATTCATCTGTAACAGAAAAATATAATCACAAAGATATCACGGTGGTTTCTGGTGGTATTGGGGGCGCACTCAAAGAAATTTCCCCTGCTTTGGAAGCTAACAAGGATGCATTTATCAACCTTTTGAATACGAGATTTAATACCGCCAATAAACTCAACTAACTCAATATTCCACCCGGGTGGATGTATCTTAGAAGACGCAGATCACTGCGTCTTTTTTTAGATTCCACCCGGGTGGAATCTGATAGTCTTGCATCCGCAAGACAAAATACTATATATTATGGGATAATTTTATTCAGAGCATCTGTGTATGATACATACAACTCCCCTTCCAATATCTCACAGCAAAGTATTGATCATTGGAAATCGATCCTACAAAAATCTTGGAGACGAATTAATTTTGGTTTGAACCATCAAATTACTCCTTGAACAACATAATTCACTTGTTATCCAAGCCTATGATCCTAAGCGATTAGGTGGTTTTTTGAAACAATTTGTAGCGATGGATCGTATCACTCTGGTGACGGAAATTCCTAAGGGAGCGAGGTCGATGATGAGGTATATCGGTACATGAAAGATCAGAGAACGAGCGACACTGTGGAGCTGTGATCAGGTGATCGTGGGATGAGGCGAAATTTTGACAGAAGAAAATTCAAATAGTTACTCGTATTGGTTAGTATCTCTCGTCCCTTCCTTGATGAGAAAACTGTTCGCCAAAACCGAGATTCACCTCATGTGAGGTATCCAAATCCCCCAAAAAAAACAGAATACAATCTTGTTTGATTTCCTTCTAAAACAATGCTCCTCTATCTGGGCAAGAGATGAAGAAAGCGTCAAGGAATTGACGAAATATTGATATAAGAGCGCATCATTTTTTATGGATACTGCCTTTTATTCATATACTTGGCCTAAATATACTGGAAAATCTGACAAATCTATCATTATCAACCTCAACAAACATGGGGCTCATTTTATCGATACACTAATTGAAGATATGAAAAACTATGTAGATCAAGATTATACTATTCACTATGTCCCTGTCAGTAAGGGCGGCCAAAGCGACTACAACGACGTTGAATATCTCGATTTGATTCAAGCAGCATATCCTACAGCCAAGATCAATATATTGGACTGGGAATCTGATTTTGCTACATTTGTAGACAAAATATCAAAGGCTAGTCTTGTAATTTCTTCTAGACTCCACCTCTTTTTGATTGCATCATTTATGTGAGTAAAGACCAAGGTTTATCCATATCAAAAGAAAATTATCAAAATGCAGAGCGTCATTAAGAAGCATTTTAGGTAAAATTTGTTGCGCTTCGACTTGATTCTGATTTCTGAATCTCTATAGTTAGTCGACGTATAGCTCAATTATAGCCATACACAATAAACGCTGGGGTGATGGAATGGTATACATGTACGATTGAGGTTCGTATGCCTTACGGCTTGGGAGTTCGAGTCTCCTCCCCAGTAATTGTTATTTCTAATTAACAAGTGTGTGAATATTCGTACATTTCTTAATTACAGATAGTGATACAAACTATTTTCTCATGTTTTACTTAGGTAGATCATATATGCTCAATACACAGAAACATTTCAGTCGATACAAAATAGGAAGTCTAGCTGTTTTGCTTGGTCTTTTTGGATTCTTTGGGACTAGTGTGTTTGCTGCATTGGGAGCAAGCTGTTCTGCAACAAATACAAAACAATGAGATAGTTGGGAAGGTCACGTATATACCTGTGAACAATATGCTACAACAAACAGTGCATGTGATACTAAAGGCAAAGTACAAAAATGTGTAACACCTGAGGCTGCAGATTCTTGTAGTTTATCGTGTTGTATATGTACTAAACCAAATGACGTCGTAAATGGTTGAATAGTAGGAAACGAAGTCAAAACACCAGAGCCATCGCAAGCAGAAAAAGATAGAATAGCATGTGAGGCGAGAATAACCAATAAAGAAGATGTCCAATGGAATAGTTCATCTAATAAGTGCGAAAACTGTAAAGATGATTGAGTATGTTGTGGAGTAAAACTCAATACCAATGTGCCTTTTGTGTGAAAATGTATAAGAACAGGAGAATGAGTAGATTCTTCTGACACTACTGTCGTGACTTCAACTACTGCATTTCCAAGACTTATGGGAGCACTCACCAAGATTATGACAACATTTATTCTTTTGATTTGTTTTGGTGGTATTTTGGTCTGAGGGGTGATGATTGCATCTTCTGGCTGAGAAACGGGCAGAGCTAGTGATGGTAAGAAACTTATTGGTAAGGTTATAGTTGCTATTGCGCTTCTCTGAACATCTGGAATTATTCTTCATCTTATCAATCCAAACTTCTTCTGATAAATTTTATTTTTTCTCTATATATCTATGATTTCTATACCCTATGCATCTTGATTTTTGATTGAAAATAAATTTCTCTTTGGTAATGAAGCTGCTGATGCTGCATATATCAATCTAGCTACACATCTTGGCGAAGAAATGAGATATACTAAATCAGATATCAAATTGATTGATTATCCTGGAGAATATGATATTCAAGGAATCACTCTTCAATGTTTTTTGGGAAATCAAAATAAGTTGAATTATCTCATCAATTACAATGGAGAAATTTTTTCTATCATTCAATCACCGGATGTTTTGGAAAATAATACCGACTTAGCTACGACACAAACATGGTTTTATACTGCAGATAATGTTGCAGAAAAAATAGATCAACTTGAACTTGAAGGAGAAAAAACAAAACTTGAAGCACCAGAAGATGTAGTTACTGAAGAAGCAACTACTCCAGAAACAGCGTAATTATCTAGTGGTATTGGAGATGACCATACACCCATCTCCTTCTTCCATAGGAAAAATCTGATACGTTATTTGCTTTTTTTCAAGATATTCGTATAATCAATGTAGTTTATCACGGAACTTGATTACATCGTCAATAATAATCTGACTTTCTTGTGCCTGTATTGGCTCCAACTCCTGGAGATATTGCCCATATTGATTCTTCTGACCATCAACGAAAAAGAAACCCGCTTTTTTTGGCACGAATTTTGTTACATCATTAGTAAGAATACTACAAGGATATAGGGTGATGTTTGTTAACTGCACATCTTTGATATGCAAAAGTGCTTCCAGATACGCTGGATACGACACTTCAAACGATATAAGTTGCCCTTGCCACTCTTTGATTAGTGATGCAATAAAGATTGTACTATATCAGATAGCACTTCCAATCTCTACCACACAGGTAGGTTCATAGCGAAGCAGCTGTTCTGTTAAAAATCTCTCTGTCTGAGGACTCATAATAGGAATATTTCTTTCTTCAGCATTTTGTCTAAGTTTTTTGAGATAGTTTTCCATGATAAAACATCTAGATAAATTTTTATACTATATACTATTTTTTAATGAATCAAATTATGCAATGAAATCTTTCTATTGATTTTTCACAAAAAAACAATTGAAAACCCCCAGTACCTGCTACACCTGTCACTAGACATGCTGCGAAACCTATTGGGAAACCAACACCTAGAACACAAGTAGCTAGACCAATCTCTACCACACAAGTGGCTAGACCTAGCCAATGAGCTGCACAAGGGACAAGAAGAACCACAACTCCTCAAATTCCAAAGATTACGTCTGAAGCTTTTCTTCGTCATAGAAACCAACCAAGCAAAATCTCAGTTGATGATCCTCAAAAACTCATCAAAAAAGATGAGATTCCTGTAAGAGTTATCGGACTTGGTGGATTGGAACAAATCGGATGTAATATGAACATTCTTGAATACAAAAATGACATTATTATTATTGATGCTGGTATGCAATTTGCTAGTGCTCAAATGCATGGAGTAGATTATACTATCCCAGATGTTAGCTATCTTGTAGCTAAGAAGAAAAATATTAGAGGAATTTTTATTACTCATGGTCACTTGGATCATATCTGAGCGCTAAGACATATCTTACCAGAACTAGACTTTCCACCACTATACACTACTCCACTACCATTGGGATTGATTAGAAAAAATCTTGATGATAATAGCAACAAACAACTTAAATATAAGATGGTAGATCCTGATATGGATATTGTCAAAGTTGGAGTATTTACTATTGAATTTTTTAGACTCAATCACAGTATCCCTGAAGCTATGGGATTCGCTATTCACACACCAAAAGGATTGGTAGTAGTAAATGGTGATTACAAAATTGATCATACGCCATCTATTGATAGACCAGCTGATCTTGGGAAAATTGCAAGAATCGGTCAAGAAGGAGTTAAACTCTTCTTGGGAGAAAGTACAAATGCAAATAAACCAGGATGCTCAGTTTCTGAAAAAGTTATTGGTGCAAATTTAGATAAGATTATTAGAGATTGTACAAAGCAAAGATTGATTATTTCTACCTTCGCTTCTAATATTTGAAGACTTATTCAAATTATTGAAAGTGCTGTAAGATACAACAAAGTTGTCTTCCTCGCTGGGAAATCAATGATTACAAATATCCAACTCTGTCAAGAATTGTGATATATCACGGTTCCAAAACAAATGATCAAAGCTATTTCTCCTGAAGCGGAAACACTTCCTGATGAACGTGTAGTAGTATTATGTACGGGATCTCAAGGTGAAGAATTTAGTGCACTCGTGAGAATGTCTAGTAATACGTATAAAGATTTTGCTCTTAAACCAGCAGATGTCGTGTTGCTCTCTACGCACACCATTCCAGGAAACGAAAAGGCAGTTATCGATATGACCAATGATCTTATCAGACTTGGTGTGGATATTGTAGATAACAAAGACTTAGATGTGCATACTTCTGGACATGGATATCAAGAAGATATCAAAACAATGCTTGCACTTCTTAGACCTACCTACTATATGCCAACTCATGGAGAACCTTTCATGAGACATGCGAATAAACAATTAGCACTCAATATGGGAATAGACAAACAACATGTTTTATTACCTGATAATGGTCAAGTCACAGAAATCTATGATGATACTATTATGGTTTCTGATAAAAAAATAAAAATTGATACCGTTATGATTGATGGTAAAGGTCAAGGACATATGTCTGGAGAATATGTTATGAAAGCTCGTGGAATTATGGCAGAAAATGGTGTTATCTCACTTATTTTCAAAATTGATACCAAGAGTAAGGAACTTATTGGGAATATTCAAATTGAATCTAGATGATTTGTCTACTCTAGTGAAGTGAAATCAATTCACACACAAATTGTCGATTTTGCGAGAGCAAAATATAATGAAAATGCCAAAAGACGTAAAGACATTAAAGATAATTTAAGAATTATTAAAGATGATCTCGGTGATTTTATCAACAAAATTATTTGAAGAATTCCTATGATTATGACAATGTTTGTATATATCAATAGGGATGCTCAAAATGGAGATCTTACTCCAGAAGAATCTATCGTAGGTATGACCTTGGATGAACAAGGATACAATGATTAATTTTTAATTTATTTCTTTTCTCTATTTCATGAAAAAACAAAAAAAAATCTGACGACGATTGGTGCTTATTTTCATAATTTTGGCAGGATGGTCTATGTTTACTTCTTCTTTTAGTGTAAACCAAACAATCGAGATCAAAGCTGGACAATCAGCTCAAGTAATCTTTGATACTCTTTCTTGGAACCGCAAATTACAAGTTAAATGGTATATTAGAAACCACAAAACAGATCTTTCCAAAATTGAAGGTTGAGAATATGTGTTTAGTGGGAATTATACAGATGCTAGTTTTGTAGAAAGTATTTTGGCTGGTCCAAAAACTTCCTACGCTCGTATTACTGTCTTAGAAGGATGGTCAATCTATGATATAGATCAGTCATTGACTGATAAATGACTTATCAAAGCTGGTGAATATATAGCCTTTGTAACAAATCCTACAATGATTGCTAAATATCAAACTAGATATGGCTTCCTTAAAAATCTAAAATCCCCATCTACTCTTGAAGGATTCTTGTATCCTGACACATACAATGCAGATAAGGATAAGGATATTATTGATCAATTAGTGTATCTTCAATTAGATAACTTCAATAAAAAAGTTTGGGCTTCTGCAGAACAATTACTAATCAATCAAAAACTCAATTGGTATCAAGTTATGACCCTCGCAAGTATTGTAGAAAAAGAAGAAAGAAACGATGCAAATAGAAGCACCGTAGCTGGGATTCTTCTCAAAAGATTTCAAATGGGAACACTTATTGGAGCAGATATTAGTTTGTGTTACATGTTTAAACAACCATATAAATTATGTACACCAAGTTTTATTGGACAACATGTAGGAGACAATACAAATCCATATAATACCAGACAACTCAAATGAATGCCCCCTACTCCAATTTCAAATCCAAGTGTAAATAGTGTGTTGGCTGTGCTTCAACCACAAGAAACACCATATTTCTTTTATCTCCATGATAATAAGTGATTAATTCACTATGCAACTACGCTAGATGAGCATAATCAAAACAAACAATTCTATATTCAATAATTACTAAACTCCGCAAATGCGGAGTTTTTTTATTGTAATAATTTTCTTGTTATCTCTTTTGTAATGTATATAAAAACTATATAGTATTTTATCTTTCATCCACAGAGTCCTATGAAAAAGACTACATCTGAAAAAGTACATGCAATCAATGAGACCCCACTTAATCGTGGTAATATCTACAAAGAAGCACGAGCATATACCAAAAAGAACGTACGTAAATTTAGTCTGCTCTTAATTCTTGTTATTGTTATCAATATTGTAAATACTGGTTTTGATCCAGAGGCACAAAAAACTATGAGTGAAAATATGCAACTAATAACTAGTGTTTTAAGTGTGATTTTATCATTATTCTCTGCTTGGTTGAGCATGGGATTTGTGATGATGGTACTCAGATTACTAGATAATAAAGAAGTTGTATTTGTAGATGGAATCATAGATCTCCAAAAAACATTCAAAGCATTTGTAGCCAAAATCATTACGTCAATTTTTTCTCTTGCTGGATTTATTTTTCTTATCATCCCTGGGATTATTATACAAACAAGATTGTTTTTTGTGACTACATTAATCTTGGATAAAAATCTTGGTATTTGGGAAGCTATCACTACAAGTCGAGAAATGACAAAATGATCAGTACGAAGTCTTATAGTAATTAGCATTATTACTTGATTAGTACAAATTCTTGGAATTTTAACACTCTGTATTGGATTATTCCGAACTATTCCATTTATGACATTTGCTGAAACTCTTGCATATAGAGCACTTCGTGATCGTAAATAACTACCATTATTTTAGTATAGAAAAAGCCACCAAACGGTGGCTTTTTTGTATATCTGAAAACTAAATTATTGGAGCATTCGAGGATAGTGTTTCTGAACTTCTGAGAGCAAATCTTGGGGCTTAATAACTCAGAATTCTGTGATAATCCCTGTGATATTTTGAGCAGGTACCATATCGAAGGCATAATTAAGAATATCGAGCCCTGCTGGTGCTTCTGGCCAAAGCTCTGATCCAGATCTGGTTTCTATACCTATGGTGCTTGTCATATCAATTTTTAAGAGACTTCCTACAATATATAATGGCACGTTTGATCCATGAGCAGCCAAGGAAATTGCAAAACTTCCTACCTTGTTGAAGGTATCTCCATTTGGTCTAATACAGTCAGATCCTAAGAAAACACGATGAATATATACATGATTTTCATAATTATTATCTACGAAAAATGGTGCCATATCATCAGTAATCATCGTATCTGGGACACCTGCTTTGAAGAGATCCATAGATGTTTTGCGTCCTTGATAGAGCGGTCTAGTCTCTGTATTGTAGACATGAATTTTTTTCCCTGAATCTCGAGCATTTGTAAGCACCTTCACTACTGATCCAGAGTGACAATGTGTCACGATTTGATCTCCATCTTGGATAAGTTCTGCTCCGATCATAGGTCTTGAGGCTTCTTCGCGCTCAATTCGTCCGAGATATTCTCCGAATGCATCAGCAATTTGATCTTGAGATGCTCATTGAGCAATCTTAGATGTTGCGTATTTCATTCCATTGCGAAGCAATGGCTCTGTTTCTCTGGCTTCAATAAGAATATGAGAGGCTTTTTTGACGAAGTCGAGCATTTCCTCATTGGAAGAAAAAATCTGACGCTTAAGTTCATTTTGCATTACTTCACAAGCGGCTTTCGCGATGTTTGTAGCGCCTTGAATTGTTATTGTTTTGATATCATCTGCAATATGTTGAATAATTGAGAAATCTGCCATATATGGTACAAAAAAAATAAAGTTATTTATTATACAATGATCTCAAAAATAAATCATATAATTCCACTTCTTCTACAGGGAAATCAATATTGATTGCATCTTCCTCTCCTCTGACATAAATCTTGACACGTCTAATGGATGGATGTGCTTCTACTTGTATATATTTGATTTGTTGATCAAACAAGACAAGGACTTTTTCTGAAACCTCAGCATCTCAATTAGTCACATAATTAATTTGTGTACAATGGAGATTTGGGTTTACAATACCAACCAAGGTACAATCATCGAAGTTAATTGCCATTTTCTATAAAGGAAGAAAATAAATAGTATACTTTAAGTATAGTCAAAATTGCTGGTTTTGCAAATTTGCAAACACATTCCTTATTACCAAAAAAGACCGACATTTCGTCGGTCTTCTCAGTAATTTCACTTATGCAACTTTTTTAACTCAAATTTTTCACATACTGTCTATTTTATCAATGGTTACTTTCATAGTTTCTCCTACTTTGAAATGATTTGTAAGCGGGAGTTCATATCTTTGTCCAAGGTGAGAGATATGACAAAGTCCCATCTTCTTTTTAGGAAGTTGAACAAAACATCCATAATCCTCTACTCTCGTAATTTTAGCATCAAATATTTGACCAACTTCGAGATCAGTAATGATTTCTGTGATCATTTCTACTGCCTTATCAATACAAGATTGATCTTGGTGAGAAATAAAACATGTTCCATCTTCTTCGAAATCAATCTTAACTCCACCAGAAAGTTCAATAATCTTGTTGATCACATCTCCTCATTTACCAATTACTTCTTTAACTTTATCCATAGCAACTTTGATAATATGCATTTTTGGTGCATATTTACCAACACTAGCTCTTGGAGCTGGTATAACTGCCAACATTACCTCCATAATCTCTTTATATCCAGCGATTGCTCTAGTAATAGTTTCGTGAACAATCTCCATAGTAAGTCCCTTGAGTTTTGTATCTAATTGGATAGCAGTAACTCCATCTTTTGTACCAGCTACTTTGAAGTCCATATCTCCAGTGAAATCTTCTGTTGCCATCAAATCATTGAGGACAGCATGTTTAGTGATATTTCCTGCATCATCGTGGTCTGTCATAAGACCCATTGCAATACCTGCAACTGGCTTAGTAATTGGCACACCAGCGTCCATAAGCGCCAATGTAGAACCACAAACAGATCCCATAGATGTAGAACCACCAGATCCCATACAGTCAGATACTACTCTGATAGTATATGGAAAGATGTCCTTGTTAGGAATCATACGTTCAAGAGCTTTTTCAGCCAATCTTCCGTGTCAGATTTCTCTTCTTCCTGTTCCTCTACTTGCTTTCGCATCGTGAACTGAGAATGGAGGGAAATTATAATGATGAATATAACTTTGTTTTACTCTTTCGTTTTCCATATCATCTAAGATAAGAAAATCGCCAGGAGAACCTAATGTCACTGTCGTAAGTACTTGTGTATCTCCTCTTCGGAATAATCCTGTTCCATGTGTTCTTGGAAACAATCCAGTTTCACAAAAAATAGGTCTGATATCCATAACTGTTCTATCGTCAATTCTCTTTCCTGTATCGATAGTACGATGACGGATAAAGTATTTAATCACTTGGAAAACTGCCATTTTAACTTTCGCTTCTGAGAATTCTTCTTTATTGTCATCAGTTGCATATTCTTTGGCTAATGCAAGTGTCTCTTTTTCATAAAGACTCATCAAATCGTTGAAAGGAACTTTGCTATTTCCTGTCATAGCTTCCAGTTTATCATGAGTGATAATAGAAGAAACATATGCAATAAGCGCGTCAGATGGTTTGTTGTATGTGATAGTCTTTAGAGAAATTGGTAGTTTAGCCAAGAATTCTGCTTGATAATCACATGAATCATCAATAGCTTTTTGAGCAACTACGAAAGCTTCTTTCAAAAGTTCTTCTGGCACTTCACTTGCTTCACATTCAATCATATTTATAGATCCTTTTTTACCTGCAACAAGCAGAGCAAAAAGAGATGTTTTGAGTTGTGTTCTTGTAGGATTGATGATAAACTGACCATCAATGTATCCAATTTGAGCAGCTCCAACTGGCCCATCAAAAGGGATTCCAGATGCTAAGATAGAAAGAGATGATCCAACTATGGTCATCACTCCAAGGTCCAATTCTTGATCCAAAGCAAGAGGTGTAATAGTAATCACTACATCATTGATCATTCCCTTTGGAAACATAGGTCTCAATGCTCTATCTGCGAGTCTGCAGTACAAAACAGCTGAATCAGAAGGTCTTCCTTCTCTTCTTCTGTATGCTGCACCTCCGATTCTTCCAGCAGCTGAGAAACTCTCTCTAAAATCAATCATCAATGGCAAAAAGTCCATGTCTGATCTTGGATTTTGTTCCATAACGGTAGAACAAAGTAATGTAGATTCTCCTATTCCGATTTGCAAAGAACAATCAGCTTGTACCGCTAATTTTCCTGTTTCAAACGAAAGTTGTTTTCCTGACCAGTCAAAAGACTGAGAAAACACTGTGAATTCTTTCTTTGGAATTGCCATGTGTTTGTAGAAAAAATAAAAAGCCGAGAAAATTGGACGAGAGGCTGGCTTCTTATAACAGACAGTAATCATCTTTTGGACTACTATTTCTTATAAGATGCTAGCAAGCTCTCCTATTCTCATTGATTGAGTATAGTTTTTTTTGAGATGATTGCAAATAGGAAAATAACGATGATTTCCATATAAAATATCTATTGACTTTTTATATATAATATATATAAAAATATTACAAACAAAAAAACATTTAATATTATACTTATGAAAACAAAATTAGTATCGTTGTTCTTTATTCTTTCTTTAGGTCTTGCTAGTGCTCAAAACGACTGGATAGATCGAGTATCTACAACCCTATCCGCTAGAGTCGGTAGTAATTATGCTCCTCTATTTGGGGCCGTCTTGTCTAATGATTTTGGTATCTATATTGCTGCCGAAATTCAGGATACAATCTCTGGATTTGGTGTGGGCGGATATAGACTCGACAACTTTGGCACCGATAAATCAGGAAGAGTTGGATTTATTGATCTCTATTGGTCAAAAAAAATCACACAACATTTTACACTTCTTGCCGCATTGGAAAACGGGTGGTTTGATAACTGGAAAGAAGGGCAATTTATTTGTCCATATACAATCCTTTCATTTAAAACCAATGTAGTAGATTTCAATGTCGCTCCAATGTACTGTTATTATCCTAAAACGAAAACTGATGAATTTGTATTTAGGGCACAAGTCAAAAAGGAAGTGATTAAAGGAACAGAAGTTCAATTTACAGGCTGGTATCACAGCGCGCTAGACTCTCATTATTATGCCAGTATTGGCGTGAAACAACAATTTCCAAAGAATATTTATCTCCAAGGAGATCTGTTGTATAAAGAGGCCGAGTTTAGCCCATTATTACGTTTAGGGTTTACCCTCTAAACAAAAATCGTATTCGAAAAACCCGGTGATTCTTATCATCGGATTTTTTGTAATAAACTTTTCTCTTGTTTTTGGGTCATGGGTGTGTATTGTGAAGTTACTCTATTTATCTGTAATATACATCTATGTTCACTACAATCAAAATCGAAGAAAAAGTATTCACTAGATACCACTATGGACTCATCAAGGACCAATTGGATGATGAAGATGATGATGACAAAGATGGTACACCAACTGAAAATGCAGAAGACAGAGAAGCTGTTGAGGACTGAGATGACGATGATGACGACGATGATGATCAGTTTGAAGAAAATGCATTGTAACAAAAAAACAGAGACTTTAAGATCTCTGTTTTTCTAAATATGTTCTATATTATTTGACAAAAAATTCTTGAGTTCCATCTAAAGTACTACAAGCTCCTGGGGCACAACCATCTAGAAAAGCTTGACGATAGTAGTAATTTTTTTCTGTTGGACTAAAAATGTATAAAGTATATGCATATCCATTCGATTCATTCTGACAAGAATCTCAATCTAGAAAATAAGTGATACTATTTGATTTTTTATGCTGATATAAATTATCTTCAGATTCTTTTTGAATCTTACAATTTTCTGGAGTGACAATAGTTTTGATTATATCATCAGGACTTAATGTTGGATCTTTCTTTATATATTCGATAAAAGATTCTTCATGATTTGATGCATATAAAGTATTTCAACTTAACACCACAAATTTAGGATCTTTTTCCCAAAATCCTTTTAAATCGCTTGAATCTATAGCTCGTGGAGAATAAGAAACTCTAATACCCAATTCTGGAGCATAATATGTATGATTATATCCTCTCATCTCTTTACAGGTGTACTCTACATACCCCTCCTCTCCAAGTCGAGTACAATCCTTTATTTGAGATTGATTATTTTGATAAGCCCACTTTGAAATACCCTGCTCATCATTTTTGATAGTCAGTGATTCTGTGATCAATTGTAATCATGGTTGAACTACAGATGTAATAGCCTTACCAACAATTTGTTCTCCTGATGATGGTGGGGTTGAAGTTTCTGTAGCCTCAGTCAAAACACCTGTTATTTCGGACGTTACACCAGTTTGCAGTACATCAGTATCAGATATTACATCTGGTGATGTTTGCGTAAATGAACATCCTGCAAGAAGAAAAGGAATACAAGAAGAAAACATAATCAGACTTTTTTTCATGTAGTTTGGGAAGAAAATAAACATATATCTATCTACATATATATATTTTATAATAAATGTCAATAGTATTTTCTTATCTCTCATACGGAAATACAATCCACTCCTCTGAGGGAACTTTTTCTACTAAAAAATCTGGCATAAGACGTGATTTGTCTTTGGCGAATATGGTCGCTATTTTTACTTTATCAGGTGAAAATTTGTAATGAGCTAAGATATATTCCATAGAGTTTCCACTATCCACTAAGTCATCTACGATCAGACAAGTACAATCTGAGAAATCTTTTTCAAATTTAGTGAGATCTTTTATTATTCCTGCTTTTTCGTCTTCATAACTACTCAAATTAATAGTTTCTATAGTTTTGATCTGAAGCAAATCCGCCAAGAAGT
>JBAXSM010000072.1:0-1585 GCA_037130715.1 Candidatus Absconditabacteria bacterium | reverse complement strand
TACCAACACTTAATCGTATCAAAGATTTGGAAATTTCTTTGGATAGTCTTTTGGAATTATCATCTTTTCCGTTTGAAACCATTATTATTGATCAGTCAGATACTGAGGAAACTAAGATTCTTTGTGAACAAGCGAAGTATAAGAAACTATCAATTCAGTATCATCATATCTCTACAAAATCTTTGACCCTAGCTAGAAATTTTGGTATAGAAAAGACTTCTCCATCTTCAGAGTATCTTGTCTTTTTGGATGATGATGTGAGTTTGTCTCCAAATTTTTTGGATGAACTTAGAAAATTTTTTCAACATCATCCTCATGCGCTATGATGAGTAGCAAATATTGAAAGTCCTTTGAGAAAAATTTCTCTTATAAAAAAAATCTGATTTATCCTTCTTACGGGTGGTGTTAAATTTGCAGAAACATTTGTGACTAGTGGTGGATTCAATGTTATGCCACTCAAGCAAATTACTACGCTTAAAACAGTTGAATGGACGAGCGGATGCGGAATGTTCTTTTGCAAGAAAATCTTTGATGAATGATTCCGTTTTGAAACAAGATTTATGAAATATTGTTTGATGGAAGATTGCTTTTTTAGCTATAGTATTCATCATAAATATCCTAAGAGTTTGTACTTTGTGCCTAGTGTTCGTATGATTCATCGTGAAACGCCTGCATCTAGAATCCCTAATAAGGCGAGAATCTTACAAAATATTGTACATAGATTTTATTTTGTACAAACATTCAAAAAAAGCATTCCCGCTTATGTGCGAACAATGCTTATTTTCTGTGTCTTCGATCTCCTAAATCACAAAGATATACGTATTATCACATGGTATGTGAAATGACTGTCTTATGTGTTTTCTAATAAAAACAAGATTATAAAATCAGATTTTGATTTTAATGAATTTATTTTTGCATAAGGTGCTTGTATACATTTGCATATTTTTCAGCTGAATTTTCCCAGTTGAATTTTTCTTTGATATGAGACTCTGATAGTCATTGTAATTCTTTGTAATTTTCGATAGCATATTCTAATTTTTCTGCTAATCGTTTACTGTTTCATGCTTCGACAAGTACGAGATCTTTTTGATCTGAAATTTCTCTAGTTCATCATACATTAGTTGCAACCACCACACACCCAGCCAAAAGTCACTCTAGAACTGTGGTTGGTAATCATTCTTGAAGGCTCGGATTTACTAAAATATCTGTGTTTGGAAGAATCTCTGTGATAATTTCATCGTGATTCTTGGCTCAAAGAAATGAGACATATTGTTGGAGGCGAAGCCTTCTCATAAGATGTTCTAAATCTCATTTTTCTTCTCCATCTCAGATGATCTCAAGTGAGAAATTTTCTACTCATTTCTCCATAAGTATTTTACACGCTTCCAGTAATATTTTCACTCATTTTAATCTTATGAGTCTTCCTACAAATACAAGTTTTACGTCATCAGAATCTGATTCTTTTCTTGGTGGTATTTGTGGCACCTCAATACCATTATAAATGATTTCACATTTTTTGGCAGAGGTAAATTTCGAAACAAATTCTAGATTTTTTTTGTTAATTGATACAATTTTGTTTGTCATA
>JBAXSM010000071.1:0-1607 GCA_037130715.1 Candidatus Absconditabacteria bacterium | reverse complement strand
GATAGAATAAATATGATTTTGCTTTTAATTTGTATTAATTTGGACACAAAAATAGTTTTTTTAATTTAGATTTAAGCATAATTCCGAATCAATCGCTGGTTTATTTCGTTAAAAATGAAAAAGAAGCTCAACAAAAAGTTATGATGATTCAAGAACAAGCTAAATCTAGAGCACCAGAATCTGTGATTCAACAATTTATCTCTGGAGTCAAAAATAACAAAGAAAGTGAACTTAAACTTGTCCTTAAATCAGATTGAAGTAGTAGTCTCGAAGCACTCAAACAAGCTGTGGCTGCTTTGGTTATGCCAAAAAATGTGAGTATTAGAGTTATCCATAGTGATGTAGGTCATTTCTCTGATTCTGATATTTCACTTGGTCAAGCATCTGGAGCTTTGTTGATTGGATTTAATATCAATCTCAATGCTTTACTCAAAAAGAAAGCTGAAAATCTTAAGATAGAAATGAGAAGTTTTGATATTATCTATGAATTGACTGATTATTTGAGTGATCTCGTCAAAGGAATGATTCAAATTGAAATGCATGAAGTTGCTATTGGAAAACTTGATGTCCTTGCAATTTTCTTTGGTAAAGGGAAGGAAATGGTTGTCGGAGGTAAGGTTATCGAAGGTAAAGCTAAATGAAGAATTAAATTCAGATTGATTAGAAATGATGAAATTATTGGTGGAGGAGATCTTCTCTCTGTTTACAGAAATAAAGATGAAGTTAAAGAAGTGGGTGAGGGTGAAGAATGTGGATGTAAAGTACATACAAACAAAAAAATTGAAGAACACGATATTATCGAATTCTTGGAACAACAAGAACTTAAAGAATAAATCTGATTTTTTACCACATATAGTTTTCTTTCATGAAACTTATTGTTGGATTAGGTAATCCTTGAAAAGAATATAGTAAGACCCGTCATAATGCGGGTTTTCTAGTATTGGATCAATTTGTAACAGGGGAGAATTTGGGTCAATTTCGTTTTGATTCCAAATATCATGCAGAAATTCTTGAAGCTATGTATCATGATCAAAAAATACTCTTGTGTAAACCACAGACATTTATGAATCGTAGTGGTGTTAGTGTTGGTCCTCTCTGTAATTTCTACAAAATAGATCCCAAAGATATCTTGGTAATTCATGATGAGATAGATTTTCCAGTTGCTAAGATTCAGCTTAAACTCTGAGGTAGTCCCGCTGGTCACAATGGTCTCAAAGATATTTTAGCTAAATTATGAAGCTCTGATTTTCGAAGACTTAGAATAGGAATAGACAGACCAATTCATAAAGAACAAGTCGCAGACTATGTTTTGAGTAATTTCTCTTATGATGATGTAGACAAGTTAGACAAACAATGGAGTGAAATTGAAACAAAAATAGAGGAATTTTTGGATGCATAAAAGGTGTTTGAGTTGGCTTCATCTCTAAATAATTCCACCCGGGTGACTTAATAAATTGATATATTTGCATATGTCTATGGGTTATATAGTTTATCCAATCCATAAGCCTGATTCTGTGTTGTGATAGAATTTATCTGATCTAGCGTATAGCTAGGTTTTTGCACTTCCTATATATTGCTATACAGTAAGCTTGCACCGACTACGGTTT
>JBAXSM010000070.1:0-1774 GCA_037130715.1 Candidatus Absconditabacteria bacterium | reverse complement strand
AATTCACACCATGATGGATAAAAAAACAGATACCTGGGTTAATGTATTTGCGATAAAAAAATAAAGATTTATATACTAATAGACCTTTTATGGACTATAAAATATCAACAGCAAAAAACAACCTGACAGCAGAAGAATTTATTCATATATCTCAAGCTGTTGGCTGGGGTAAACATAGAATTTATGATATAGAAAAAATAAAAACTGCATTAAGAAAAACCTCTTTTATCGTGACTATTAGAGATAATACGGACCAATTAGTAGCTTGTGGAAGAGCGTTGTCTGATGATATGTTTTTTACCACAATCCCAGATATTTTTGTGGTACCAGAATATCAAAGTAAATGATTGTGAACAGTTATTATGCAAAAAATTATTGATAAATATAGTCATACTAAAATATTTTTTGGTAGTCAACCTGGAAATGAAATATTCTTTGAAAAATTATGATTTAAGAAGGATTTACAATCATATGGCATGAAAAAATAAATCAAAAAAAACGCCCATTAAAGGCGTTTTTACATTACAAAGCAAACAATTCCATCAATCTTGCTTTTATTGTTGCTAATCCCTCCTCTTTCCAGATAGAAATTCGAAGTGGATTTTCTGCATCATAGGCTTTGTGAAGTTCTGCAATTTTTTCTGGTGTACAGATATCAAGTTTATTGAAGACCAAAGTTCTATGTTGTTTTGCTCAGATATCATCGAGAATCTTGTTTACTACGTTTATCCTTTCTTGGACAAATTTATCTGAAGCATCTACAACATGAAGCAATACATCTGATTCTATACTGTCCTCTAGTGTAGATTTGAATGCTTGGATTAGTTTGGGTGGTAGATCGCGAATAAATCCAATCGTATCGTTGAAAAGGATTTCTTTACCACGTCCCATAACCGGATCGGTCATAAGAAACAGCTTTCCTACATTTGTTCCAAGTGTCGCAAATAATTTATTTTCTGCGAGCACTCATTTTTTGGTCAAAGCATTGAGAAGAGAAGATTTACCAGCATTTGTGTATCCTACGATACCTACGACGGGGAATCATTTTTTGATTCTAGATTCTCTGTGAAGATGTCTCATACGCTCGTAATCTTTGAGATTTTCCATAATTTTGAGGGTCTTTTCTTGGAGATGACGTTTCATGATTTCCGTATTTGTTTCTCCAAGTCCACGCATCGCTCCACTTCCTGCTCATCCTTGTCTTCCAAGTTCGATACCCATATTGAAAATTCTAGGTCCCATATGTTTGATCGCAACGAGATCCACTTGCATCTTAGCTTCTGCGCTTTCTGCATGTCTATCAAAGATTTTAAGAATGAGATCAAGTCTGTCTCGAACTTTGGCATTGATAGGACGAAGCTGTTCACCCAAGACGTATATTTGTTTGGCTTTGAGAAGGTTTCAAATGATGAGGGTATTTGCGTTTAAGCGTTCCATATCTGCGAGAATCTCTTCAAGTTTACCTTTACCGAGATATGTTGCCAAATCTGGCAATCCTCTCTTTTGGTATTTTGCAACTATTTCAATATCTCCCAAAGTATTTACGAGACTTTCAAGTTCACTCATTCTATCTTCTAGAAGTGCTCTATCGACTTCTTTGGGTACGATATCTACCAAATATGCTCTTAATTCTTGTGCTTCTTCTGTTTTTGTGGTCGTCATTTTTCTTTGGTCAAAAATTAAATTTTCGCATTTCTACTTTTTTAATGCCAAGCCACAAGGAAGTTTTTTGATGATGAAAAGATAGTAATTTACCCCAAAGAAAACGATTGCC
>JBAXSM010000007.1:0-36854 GCA_037130715.1 Candidatus Absconditabacteria bacterium | reverse complement strand
GGTTTTTGCACTTCCTATATATTGCTATACAGTAAGCTTGCACCGACTACGGTTTACCACTCGAACAGCTATCAGCTGAACTGAGAAGAAGTAGCTACATTGCTGTAAGCATCTTCACGTTGCATCTTTGACCCGCAAGCGGGCTAGTTTTCGTTTCTGTGGCACTTTCGTTTACCCCGAGGGGAATTCAAGATCCGTTGGATCTTAGTCTTTTTGTGGTGTCAGGACTTTCCTCACCCCGCAAGCGGGGCGTACTATCATAGATTGGATGACTAGTTTGTATGGAAATGATCAAAAATTTCAAGTGAGAAAAAAACCCACCGAAGTGGGTTTTCTTGAACTATCTGTCTATTTACTTAATGATGAATTTCTTAGCGATAATTTTTTTGTTTTCTGTAAATTGAATAATATACGTTCATGCAGGCATATTCTCAGGCATAGTGATATGATCTGAGATACCTGTACCAAGTTCTTTCATTACTTTACCATTGATAGAGTAGATGATAGATGCAACTGGTTTGTCTCGGAAGAGTTCTCTATTGTTAGCTCTAAAGCTATTTTCTGGAGTACCTACTTCGAGGAGTTCAGTTCCTATGAGATTCATATCTGGGAGTGTTCTTTCTTCTGTATGTGTGTCTCCTGGTACTTGTGTAGAGATAGCATAGATACCATTTGGTACTACGATATCATGGCTTGTACCATCTCCTACGAGTGTTTGGAATGTACTTACACTACCACTTTGTACTTTGAGGATTTTGAAGGTAATTCCTGTAGGTGTTTCAAGTGTGATAGTATTTCCTAGAATGGTAGGTTCATTTACGATATCTATGGTATCACGAGTAAGTAGTCCTTTAGCATCAGTTGTTTGAGCGATATATCTTCCAGCACTAAGATTTTTTACACTATCAGTAGCTCATTTTGTGATAATAGATTCATCCATATTTCTTCGTCTATAATATGACATATTTGGTCCAGCAGTTACTCTTTTGGTAGCTTCTGTAGGTTTTTTCCAGTTTACGTCATGATGTTCATTGAGTGTAGGAGATCCCACAGCTGCTTGATAGTTTACATATATACTTGTTGTTTTAAGAACTCATCCTACTGTGTAATCTCGTGTTCGTAATCATGGTTTATCAATCATTATAGTATTATTTACTACATTAGCTTTTACGTTATTTCAAAGTGGATCTCGAAGATCTATAGTTCCTCAATTATCCATTCCATTAATTGTTGTTGCTAATCATTGTCCTGTCAAAATACTTAAGTTAAGGGTAGCTTTATCTTGCATATTTGGTACTTTGTAAGGATTACTTATAGAGAAATATTGAGGATCTTTGGTTGCAGATGGTTGTGCTGTCGCTTCTTCTGCAGTAGCCATAGCTCCTGTAATAGCAAGTGCTGCTACCAGTGTCTTTCCGTGTTTAGTAGCGAAGTCTTTGACTTTGGATATATTACTTTGTGGTTGTTCTTGGTTGTTTTCTAGAGTTTTGGTAGTCATAGTTTGGTGAGAAAGAGAATAAAATGTGTCCACTTCTGATGAAGTGTGTCTTTTTTATAATTTGAGATCTTGTTAATGATCACGTATCTTACACTTGAATAATACTCATTTTATGTTGAAAGTCAAGTATTTTGTAAGAAATTGTTTTGGTATTTAGTGAAGTATTTGTTGGGCTTTCAAACCCCTCCGTCTCATTACATTCGCCACCTCCCTTTATCCTTTAGGGCTTATCAGGGGAGCCTGATTAAATAATTCTCTCTTTCTTTAATAATATACAATAAATCATCAAAAACTTCTGAGATAGTATTTATTACTTGTTGATTAGTATATCTCACAGTTATAATTCATTGTTTTTGTAATATATCAGTTCTTTGTTTGTCGTATTCTTGTTTGTTGTTGTGACTAGATCAATCTATTTCAATACACAAGAGTAATTTAGAACAATAAAAATCTAAAATAAATCATTTTATACGTTTTTGACGAATAAATTTATATCATCTTGGTCTACTATTTAAAATAGTAAATCGCATTTTACTCTCAGCAATTGTCATTTCTCTTCTCATCTTTCTTGCTCTTTCATTGTTTCAGCGATTATATTCTATAAATCAAAGTGTATCCATTTGTTTATTTTTGTATGTAAAAATGTCTTAATACAAACCCCCTCTTCTTACCCGTTCCCTTCGCCTTTTCTCAGCACAAACCCCTACCCTAAAGGGACCCTTCCCCTTATCAGGGGATAATGTTTAGATATCTCTCATTCTTCCCTGATAAGGGAAGGTGGTGAGGTACGAGCCGGATGGGTTTGTCCACAGATCAGAGAGATCCGTCTTCTGGGGGTTTGTTTTCTCTCATAGCTTGATCCCAATTATATCTCTTTTTTCTTCTCTTTCAAGTTTATTTCTCTCTTGATATAGACACGCTTAGACATAATTATTCTTCCCTTATCTACTGCTTTATGTGACAAAAAATACAATGTCCCCACAAATAAAATTTAAATATAAATAAGTCAAGTAGAATGTGAAGGATAAGCTGAATAAAATCTTGCAAACGTTATTTAATTGCATAATGTAATGAACAATACTTATGTCCTTATATATGTTGAGTTTATCTCTTCCCCCTTCTCATCTATGAAACACTACAACAATGCTCAATTTTTTAAATCACTCATCCTTTGGGTGTTTGGTCTAGCTTTTGCTGGTATCTTGTATGCAAATCTTGATATCCCGACCAATATCTCCAATGCGGTCCAGACTATCAAAGAGATTAGACTAACTACGGATGGTCAAAGTTCTAGTACGCCTACACTCCGTCTTAATGGTAATCCTGCTGCTGGTGAAGCTACGCTTCAAATTTCTGGAAATATTATAGCGGGTTCTTATTCAGGAGCTGAGAGAAATAGTATTAATTGAGATAGAAGTGCTGCTGTTGGATGACATACTAATTTTATTACATGAAATTTTTCAACTATTGTTGGGGGACGTCAAAATCAATTAAATTGAAATGAATCTACAATCATTTGATCGGTTGTTTCAATATTAAAATGATTATGATCAATTATTCTCTGATGATCTAATAATGTAGCAAGTTGAAACTATGTGACTGTTGGGGGACAATTTGCACAAGGAGTAAAAGACTATACTTGGGTCTGGAGTGATTGGGATGCTTCTTATTTAACACAAAACTTCGTTGCTCAGAAAGTTAACTCATTTATTATACGTGCATTAAATGGAGTGGGTATCAATACTAATAATCCACAAGGTGCGTTGGATGTAAATGGACGAGATAATAATAATGAAGTAGTTACTTGAGGTCTTACTGTTGCATATGATGGTAAGGTAGGAATCAATACGAAAACTCCAACTAAAACTTTGGAAGTTAATTGATTATCTTTGTTGAGAGATTATATTACGTTCTATAATGGAATAACTTTGGCTGGTAAATTGTGAGCGTCATATTGGCTTACAACACCAGGTGGTTCTACTGATATTTCCTTGACTGCAATCAAAAATATCTATTTTTCTCCTGGTAATACAACAACTCCATCCTTTACTATTCTTAGTGGTGGTAATGTAGGTATTTGAGTAACTGGACCAATAGAAAAACTTGAAGTTAATGGAAATATAAAGAGTCCAGGTCTCTATACTAAGGGTACTGGAGTGACAGCAAATGGAATTGCTGCTACAGCGATGGGAAATCGAACTAAGGGAAATGGTACAAGTAGTACAGCTATGGGAAGTGGATCTCAAGCAAATGGATCCAATAGTACAGCAATGGGAAATGGTACTATAGCAGCTGCAGACAATACTACAACTATGGGATTTCGAACTATTGCAAGTGGATCAAACGCTACAGCAATGGGACAAAGCACTCAAGCTAGAGGAAATGTTTCTACAGCTATGGGAGCCAACACTCAAGCAAATTGATTAGCTTCTACAGCTATGGGAAATAATAGTATAGCAAATGGAGATAGTTCTACAGCAATGGGAAATGCTTCTTCTGCAAATGGACAAAATTCTACAGCTATGGGTGCTAATACACAAGCAAGTGGTTTAGCTGCTACAGCGATGGGAAGTCGAACACAAGCCAAGTGATCTAGTGCTACCGCAATGGGACAGAATACTATAGCAATGGGAAATACTTCTACAGCAATGGGAACGTGAACTACAGCTAATGGAGAATCCTCTACAGCGATGGGTGGTGGTAATACAGCCAATGGATGGGGAAATACAGCAATGTGATTATATAATACTGTCACATGAGTTGCATCTTTTGTTGTGGGTGCTGGTAACCAGGTAAATGGTTGAAATGGTATAGGTATTGGTATCGGACAAAATATGATAGTTAATGTAGCTGGGTTAAATGGAGCTATTGGTATCGGACAATATGTAGAAGTTTATGGTGATAGAGCTATTGCAATGTGATATTATGCAAAAGCTCGTGGTTATGCTGCTATAGCTTTGGGTAATGGTACTATTGCAAGTGGAAATTCTTCTACGGCAATGTGAAATTGAAGTATAGTACTTGGTGATTATAGTACAGCAATGGGAAATGCTGCTTATGCAAGCGGAGCTTCGTCTACAGCTATGTGACGATCTTCTCAAGCAAATGGAAGGGCGTCTACAGCTATGTGACGATCTACTATAGCAAGTTGACAAGCATCTACAGCTATGGGATATCAAGCCTACGCAAATGGAGACCATTCTACAGCAATGTGAAGAAATACTACTGCAAATGGATATGCTAGTACGGCAATGTGATATAGTACTTATGCAAAATGATATGCTTCTTTCGCTGCTGGACAAGGTCAGTGAGCAACTACTGATAACTATGGAGCAATTTGAGACTATAGTATTGCTATGGGACAAAATAGTAGATCATATTGAGCTAATTCTGTAGCAATGGGATATAGTAATAAGGCTAATGGATATGGTTCTGTAGCTATGGGACAAGGTAATATTGCTAATGGATATGGTTCTGTAGCTATGGGACAAGGTAATATTGCAGCTAATACATATTCTATAGCTATGGGAATTAATTCTGCTGCAAATGGATGATCATCTGTTGCAATGTGAAGTAATACATATGCAAATGGAAATAATAGTGTGGCTATGTGAAATAACACACATGCAAATTGAGAAAATTCTACAGCGATGTGACAAAATACATATGCACAGGGACAAAATTCTACCGCAATGGGACGACAAACTTCTGCAAACTGAAATTCTTCTACAGCGATGGGGTATCTTTCCCAAGCAAATGGTGCATATAGTACATCTATTGGAAAGACAACATATGCAAATTCAGATTTTGCTATAGCTATGTGATTAGATAGTTATGCACAAGGATGGGCTTCTATAGCTATGGGAGATCAGTCATATGCAAATGGATATATGTCTACCGCTATCGGTAATTATAATCATTCAAATGCACAACAAGGAGTTACTATAGGTAATTCTAATACTGCAGATGGGTATATGACAACTGTTCTTGGTAATAATAGTACAGCAAGTAATAGTTATGCTACTGCAATTGGATATAATGCTCGTTCTGTTGGTACTTTTGCTTTAGCAATGGGATATGGAACAAATGCAAATGGATATATGTCTACAGCTATGGGATGATATACTACAACTCAATGAAACTGGTCTACTGCTATGGGAAATACAACTAAAGCGATTGGTGAAGCTAGTACTGCTATGTGAAAATACAATATGGGACTTACTAACTCTATTTTGGAAGTAGGAATCTGATCTCAAGATAATAATACAGGAGAGCCACTTCCTGCTAATGCTTTGACGGTTCTTAACAATGGATCTCTCTATGCAGATAGTTATGCTGCTGGAGATCCTGGATGTAAGTACTCAGTTGATAATGTTGGTTTCAATGGTTCAGTACCTCCAGGATGACCATATATTATTTCTAACGCCTTTGGAGATGGTAAAGATCTAGAGTTAACTAGTGTGAGTGAAAATATGTATCTGCAGGTGGACTCATTCTCATATAATTGAAATGAGGTTCCAACATGGTCCAATAATTATCCTGCTTCTGAGCTAATATATAATCCAGATTCAACAAGCCCAGGTTGGGTTCAAACGCCTACTACAGCAACTTATACTATGTATAAGGCTATTGCTTGAGCATGTGACTCTAGTCAATTTTGATATTATTCAGAGCCTCAACAACCTAGTGATTATGGTACGTTTTTTGGTGTAATACCTTATTATCTTGATTGATCTTTTGATGGAGATAATTGTAATTATACAATGTCGATGACTTATTCTATTGAAAATTGAAGTCGATATCCCCCATGGCGTTTTTCAAAGAGTACACTCCAAGGGACAGCTCCAGATGGTGGTGCAATAGCTTTTTACAATTATTATAACAATGGTGGAGAGTTCTACTCATATGATATGACTATTGATGGACAGCCATTTAATTATGCTTGGAATGGAGGATTAGCTACTGATATTATTAATTGGAATTTTGATCTCAACCAAGTGCAAGCTGGATCGTGTGATCCAAGTGTGGTATGATATTATAATGATTGTACTCAGTCTTATGGATGGTATGATGGATCACAATGGCAGGTAAACAATCAATGTAGTCTATATAGGATTAATGCGGTAAATACTCCTATGGTGTCTAACGCTACGCGTACTCCTTCATTTTCTATAAGTCAATTTGGAGATGTGGGTGTCGGATTTAGTACAACTGGATACTTAGAAAAATGAGAATATCCACTTGAAGTGCTTGGAAACTTCAAGGCATCTGGACTTATCGCTAAGGGTACTGGTGTAATTGCTAGTGGAGAACTCTCTACAGCTATGGGATATCAAACTAAAGCTTATGGAATAGCTTCTACAGCTATGGGTGCATATAGTCGAGCACTTGCAGACAACTCTACAGCTATGGGATATGGTTCTCTTGCTAATGGTATAAATAGTATTTCTCTAGGACATGGAACGGTATCTGCTTGAATGAGTAGTATCGCTATGGGAGAATATTCACGAGCGATTTGAGATAATTCTACAGCTCTTTGATATCGAACTAATGCAAATGGAACAAACTCAACTGCTATGGGACAAGATACTGCCGCTAATGGTGAATCTAGTACAGCTATGGGAAAAAGTACTGTAGCAAGTGGTGATAGTGCTACGTCTATGGGAGAATATACTGAAGCAAATGGAAATAATAGTGTGGCTATGGGATTCCGTACAAAGGCTGAAGGTAAATGAAGTCTGGCTATGGGATACGAAAATATAGCTATGTGAGAAGATAGTGTTGCATTTGGAAGCATGAATACTGCAAACGGAGATAAGAGTTTTGCAATGGGATATGGAAATATTTCAAGTGGAGAATTTAGTACTACATTTGGTCGTTATACTGAAGCTAATGGATATCAATCTACAGCTATGGGAGAATATACTAGAGCTAATGGAAAAAATTCTACAGCTATGTGAGAATACTCTCATGCAAATGGAACACAATCTACAGCTATAGGAGAATATACTGAAGCAAATGGTAGTGTATCTACAGCAATGGGAAATGCGACTCAAGCTAATGGAATAAATAGTACATCTATGGGATATTCAACTTTTGCAAATGGAAAAAATTCCACAGCAATGGGAGATAATACTCAGGCGAATTGAGAATGATCTTTTGCAATGGGAATTAGTAGTATTGCCTATACAGATTATTCTGTAGCTATGTGATTTAATGCTATATCAAATGGAGGTTTCTCATTAGGATATAATACATTCGCAGATTGGGATTATGCTACGGCTATGGGATATAATACGTATGCTGGTTGAGAAGCTAGTACAGCACTCGGAAATGCTACTCATGCTAATGGAAATAATAGTGTGGCTATGGGATATACTACTACAGCAAATTGAGAAAACTCTACAGCGATGGGAGAATCTACTCAAGCAGGTAATCGTGGATCTACAGCTATGGGATTTTGATCTCAAGCTAATGGACAATTTTCTACCGCAATGGGAGGTGCTGCTACAGCTAATGGATATGCATCTACATCTATGGGAAATAGTACTTTAGCACAAGGAGATGTATCTACAGCAATGGGAAATAATACTAAAGCAGATGGATATGCATCTACTGCAATGGGACAATCTACTCAAGCTGAGGCACAAAATTCTCTAGCTATTGGAACTCTTAATAAATGACTTAGTACTTCTCTCTTTGAAATTGGTAATGGAATACAAGGTCATCCTGCTACACAAGGTCATCCTGCCACACAAACTGTTCGTAGAAATGCTATGACTGTTGTGGCTGATGGATATGTAGGTATCTGAATTGATGCACCTACTGTTGCACTTGATGTGGCTGGTACTATTAGAGCTAATCAAAGTATTGAAACACCTACATTGATTGTAGATAAGATAGTAAATAGAACAACGTCAAATGTTTACTTTAGTGGAGCTTTCTTGCCTGATACTGGTTCACTTTTGGCTTATCAGACTATAGGAAATGTTACAACTCCTTGGGATCAATTGTATGTTCGTCAACTTCGTGCTGATGGTCTTTGGGCTAATGGAACTGGTGTAACTGCTGGAACTGGTAGTACAGCTATGGGATTTTATACTAGTGCAATTGGAGTTAATTCTACAGCAATGGGAAATGGTACTACAGCAGGTGGAAGTAATTCTACCGCAATGGGATATCGAACTATCGCTAGTTGAACAAATGCTACTGCTATGGGACGATCTACACAAGCAAGTGGTAGAGGATCTACAGCAATGGGAAATTCTACTCAAGCAATAGGAGAGGTATCTACAGCAATGGGATATTCTACTAAAGCAAATGGAGGTGATTCTACAGCTATGGGAAGTCGAACTCAAGCAAATGGAATAGTATCTACAGCAATGGGAAATTCTACTCAAGCAAATGGAACTTATAGTACTACAATGTGATCTAATACTCAAGCTACTGCAGAATCTTCTACAGCTATGTGATCTAATACTCAAGCTAATTGACAGCTTTCTACGGCAATGGGATATTATACTTATGCAAATGGATCTATATCTACTGTAATGGGATATAACACTTATGCAATTGGAGCTGTATCTACGGCAATAGGATATAATAATACAGCAATTGGTGATTGGTCTACCGCAATGGGAGCTAATACTATTGCAGGTTGAAATCACTCTATCTCAATGGGATATTGGACTGTTGCAGGTTGAACAAATTCTACCGCAATATGAGAAGGCACTCAAGCAAATGGAGATGCTTCTACAGCAATGGGATATTCTACTCAAGCAATTGGAGTAGCTTCTACTGCAATCGGATATTCTACTAAAGCAAATGGATATAAATCTACAGCTATGGGAAATGGGACTCAAGCAATTGGAGATTCTTCTACCGCAATGGGACAATTTACTGTAGCATCTCAAGAAGACTCTACAGCAATGGGATATTCTACTCAAGCAAATGGTAATTATTCTACTGCAATGGGATATGGTACTATTGCAATTGGAGAAAGATCTACCGCAATGGGATATTCTACTCAAGCAAGTGGAATAAATTCTACAGCAATGGGACGAAATACTAAAGCAAATGGTTCTACTAGTACAGTTATGGGATATTATTCTCAAGCAAATGGAGATACTTCTACAGCAATGGGATATTCTACTATTGCTAGTGGATCTTATTCTACAGCAATGGGAAATTCTACTCAAGCAAATGGTAATTATTCTACAGCAATGGGATGGGCATCTCAAGCAATTGGAGAAAGATCTACAGCAATGGGATATTCTACTCAAGCAAATGGATTGGGTTCTACAGCAATGGGATATTTTACTCGAGCAAAGGGAGATACTTCTACCGCAATGGGACAATCTACTAGAGCACTTGGAACAAATTCTACGGCAATGGGATATATCACTATAGCAAGTGGAGATTATTCTACAGCTATGGGATTTTATACTAAAGCAAATGGATTCGGTTCTACCGCAATAGGTCAATATAATGTTTGATTATCAAATGCTCTCTTTGAAGTTGGTAATTGATATTATCAAGCAGGTGGATGAACACAACAAGAAGCAACTGTGAGATCTAATGCATTTACTATTTTGAATAATGGATATGTAGGTATCTGAACAGATGCTCCAAGCTCAAAACTTCAAATAGATTGAGATGTATTGTCACAATGATATTATACACTTTCAGATGGTACACTTAAAAAGAATAAACAAATCTTGGGGTCTGGAGCTTTGGCTAAGATTAAAAATCTTCATGGTTATAGTTTCCAATGGAATTCAAACGATAAATCTGATATATGAGTTCTTGCTCAAGAAGTTGCAGTGGAGTATCCAGCTTTGGTGAAAACAGGTGCTAATAATATATTGAGTGTTGCATATCAAGGTTTGATAGCTCCTATTATAGAATCTATAAAGGCACTTAGTACTCAAATTGATGATCTCTTTACAAAATATGCAGATCAACAATCTCGTATTGCTTCTCTTGAAGCTAGACTGAGTAAAGTAGAATCTCTTGTGTATACCAATGGAGTATGTGGAACTGCTAGTTGAGTATCTTCTTTAACCTCACCAGCTACAAATACACTCTGTGCTGCTGGTTGATCAACTGGTGTTACTCTTTCAGGAACACCTAAGAAATGGAATTGGACATGTCAAGGTTCTGGTACTGCTGCTGTCGCTTGTAATGCTACTGCTACGGTTATTAATGGATCATGTGGAGCTTCTAATCATCAGGCTTTTTATTTACCACCAACTACTAATCTTTGTGCTAGTTGAATACCAACTTCTCTAATTGACTCTCAAACTTATCTTTGGGATTGGAGTTGTATCGGAAGTAATGGATGATCAAATTCAAGTTGTGAATCTTATATAAAAGAAGATGGTCTATGTAATGTATTTAATTCATCGGCTAATGCACCTAATGATGGATGTGCTCTAGGTATTCAAGAACAAACAGAACAAGTTGGTGATACTTGGAATTGGGTATGTTATTCTCCATCTGCTAATTGATGATGAAATGTAGCTTACTGTTCTACTCCTGTCTTAGTTAATGGAAGTTGTGGAACAGCAGCAGGTGTTACATCACAAACTGTACCAACTATAAATCTTTGTGATGATTGATCATCACAAACTGTTTCACAATGAGCTAGTACATGGACTTGGTCATGTCCTGGAAAAAACTTATGATCAACAGCAAGTTGTCAAGCACCTAGAGCTACTCCTGCACAGTGTGGAGCATCACAAGGTCTTACATGAGAAATTGCACCAACTACCGGTCTTTGTACTGCAGGAAGTACTCTTGTTGGTCAAGTAACATGAAATGGTCCATGGTCTTGGAGTTGTTCAAGCCCTACTGGATGATCTCCTGCTTCTTGTACTTCATATAAAACTGTCTGTACAACATCTACAGAGTGTAGTTCTGGAAAAGTCTGTAGCTGATATGTTTCTGCCTTTAAACCAACATTTACTCAACGAAAAGATATAGATCCTACATGTACACAAAGTGATTTCTTTGTAGGAACTACTCTCCAGATTGCATGATGTGATTCTAATATTTATCTATCAGGATCACAACAATATCTAAGTAATTGAGTGATTAATAAATCTTCAATTACTCCTTCAGCTTCTTGTCCTACTTGATGGCATGTACCTACAGAAAATGAATTGTATACTTGGTATATTTCAAATGATATGCCATATAATAACTATGCAAATGGAGATTCTCTAACTATGGCAACTGCCCTTTCAAAAATACAAGCTTTTTATGCTAATTATAACATCGCTACTATTCAACATACTGAAGATGGTTATGATTCTGCGTTATGAGAAACTACTCGAGGAATTTATACAAATTCATTTGTAAATCCTTATTTCTATAAAGCTGGAACTTCATATCCTACGTATTTTTCAACACTAACTTCTCTCAATCCTGCTGTATATGGCACTTCTTACCCATATTCTTATGATAATAGAAATACTACCTCAGTGAATTGAGCAGTTCGTTGTTTCAAAAATACTCCTATCTGAACAGGATGATTCCCAAATATGTGTAATTGAACCTATCGTCAAATTATTACGCCAGCTCATTGTGCAGTAAGTTCAAATGCTATTGCTAATAAATCATGTTATGAGCTTGTGACTTATAATGGATCCTCATGGTATCAATCCACTGGTTATTATTATGGTTATGATAATACATACTGATATGGCGATATTCCATATACTGAGTCTACATGTCATTCTTATAATAGTAATGATCTTGTATGGTGATATTGAACATATAGTGGGGCAAATTATACTCCATGGGTAGTTACTACACCAAAGACTTGTTCAAATATTCAAGACCCTTATCAATGTGACGCTTGATGTTATTGGGAAAATGAGGTGTATAATACATATAATTGTAACATTCCAAGTGATGGCACAGAACAAGTTACTCAAGAATCATGTACAAGCATGGTCGATCCATACAATGATCGTTCTCAATGTACTTGGGTACCTCCAACTATAGAGGTTCCTGGACAATGTATCCCTTGAGATGCTAATGTACGATCTCCATGGTCTACATGTTCTGTAAACTGTGGATGAGGTACTCGTACAAGAACCAATCAAATCTGATCTACAGAATCGCAATCCTGTAATACTCAATTATGTTCTTTTGGTGGTTTCTTAACAAAAATATCTATATCTGCTGAACGAAAATGTAATATATTTAATACAGAACGATCGTCTTATCCTGGTGTCCCTTCTGGATATACTGCTATATATGGGTTTACTCCAGCTCAAGATTGATACTGTGGTTTCCTTTGAAAACCTCGTTATAGGATAGGAAGAAAGAATACTTATTGATCTCTTAATGTATGAAGTAGTTGTTTTGAGTCTACAGATACTATAACCCCAACTAGTAATATAATGGGAACATATTACCCATATTCTTATAAAAAAGGAGTTGTATCATCTGCAGGTCTTTGTATCAATAAGGTAGACGCTAATATATCCGTTTCTCTACCTTTAAATCCTGATACAACCCAGTATACTACTGTTCAATAATTACTTATTATTGCTCCTCACCTTAATGGTGGGGAGTTTTTTTGTTTGTAATTATGCTGTGTATCTATAGTATAGGGGAGTTCTTTATAGTTATTCCTTTTATGATCAAAACCTCACTAAAAAAAATAGTCTTATATATGATAGGATGAATTATAGCTACCGCTATTGATATGTTTTTTTTGTATGTATTTACTGATCTTGTAGGTATTAATTATCTCTTGAGTCAGGTGTTTTCTTTTTGTATTAGCTTGCTCTTTGGTTTTGCTTTCCAAAAGTATATTACCTTCCAAAAGAAAACTTGAAGTGGTAGTAAACAGCTTCTTTTCTTTTTTGTTTTTCAACTTGTAGGCTTATGTATTAATCTTATTGTGTTGAAAATATCTGTAGAACTTTTTGCTATTCATTATATGATTGCAGCATTACTTTCTAAGTGAATTGTATTTTGTCGAAATTTTGTGATGAATAATTATTTTAATTTCAAAGATTAGTGTGGATATATATAAAACATAAACTAGATAAAAGGCAATTGAACCTTATGCCAATAAGATGAATTGTTTGATTTTGGTAGAGGAATTACTATCTTTGATGTACTGTTTTTTACTTGAGGTAGAGTAGTGTATGAAGTCATTGTCTCCTAGTACGATATTCAAAAAATTATCTCTATATCATTATTTATGACTTCTCTGCCTTATTTTTGCAATAAGTAGTATTGTCTTTTTTGTATATAACGTTAATTATTTTCAAGTTGATTTTGGATGACATATCGCGAGTAGTACTATGTTTCAAAAGTATGGACTTCATGGATGGATGCCCAACTGGTTTCAAGGTCTGATTAATAATTTATTCTATCCTCCTTTGGAAGATACGATAGTTTGGATTGTGCATTCTTTGTTTAGTACGACTAATGTAACATCCTTTGTTATCTATGTATCATTGGTGATCTTTGGCTATTGGATGTGAATCTTCAAACTTATTCGTGCCAATAAACATCGAACTACGGCTATAGCTATGTTTTTGTGATTGTGACTCTATTTTTTTCTCGATAAGACTGCTGATATTACCTATTTTCAATGAGGATGATTTTTTGATCTCGTATATACCTGATTGGCCAGTCAGTCCTTGTGAACTATTTTTTTTCTCTTTTTCGTAGCAGAATATATTCAGAAAGAACCTAATCCATGGAAATTATGATTATTTTCTATCCTCACCTTTCTTGCTCATTTGGTTATTGGACCTGTTGTATTTTTGATGCGATGAATTTTTATACTTCATCATTTCAAACCTCAGCATATCTATGCATTTTTGTTGAGTCTAGGAGTGACAAGCTTTTTCTGGCTTCCTTTTGCAGCATATAAATCCTTATCCATATCTTCGTTTATCTATTTTGCGCCACCTTTGGTGATGTTGATTCTTTCTCTTGTATTTGCAATTATTGCTTATAGAAAAAACTTAATAGCATGTTTTGGATTATTCCTTACAAGTATCTTGATTATTCTTCCAAATTATTGTTCTGCACGATGGTATGATATCATGGGATATAATCTTCCTATTCCTGTATTTCATTATTATAGATTTGCAAGTATTGCTTTGTTGTGTTGTATTATCTGAGTAGTAATTCTTTTTGATCGCTGGTATACAGAACAGGAGGATAAACAAAAAGCTGAATCTATTTTTTTATGAAGCTCGGTTTTGTTTATTTTGTTGTTTTTGATTGTGTATCATTTTGGGATTGTTACTTTTTCTCATTTACATGATATTATAGGAGAGCGTAACATTCAGGGCACAGAAACAGTCAAAATAGATCAATATTATCCTATGCTTAATAATGGGAAAAAAATATTTACTATAGATATGTATAGGCCTATTGATTTTGGAATTGATTCATACTTTCAATATATGACTCCTGGTCTGCCATTTGTGAAGTGATTATTTCGAGAGTCATCCAAAGGAAATCAACTTATAAGCTCATATATTTCCACATTGATTTCCAAAAAAAATATGGTATTGGATTTTTACATCAGTATCGTTAATAATCAATCTGAATATAATAAATTATGGGATTCCTTTGTTGATCAATATAATATTGGACGAATCTTTATGGCACCCAAAAATGATATTCAATATATTCCTGCTAAACAAGCAAGTATGCTTTCCTCTACATTTGCTAGTGGTACCATGTATCATGATTTTGTTTTAAAAGATCATCTTGTGATTCAAGGTATTTCTTATGCTATGTATGAGATTGTTCCCAAAAATAATTCTACTATGGATGGATTTATTCGTCCTCTTATACATACAAACAAAATCATTCCTCTTGTAAATGATCGTTTGTTTGCAGACCAAATACTTAATATGTATAAACAGGAAACATGAGAAAATACTCAATATATATTTTTTGATAAAAAAAATCTTCCTTCTGTAGATACCAAAATTCCATATTCTGATTCCTATATTCCTAAGTATACGTTGGTGGATTGAATCTATACTATAGATCTATGATCAGCTCCTCAAAGTGTTATTATGCGTCTTCCTGATTTGCCATGATGGACCTTTGAAGGGGATCAGGGACAAAAAATTACCGTCTTGAATTGATTATATGAAAAAATTGTTAGTGGTACCTGAATTGTCACTATAGCTTACCATAGGCCGTTTATTATGATTTTCTCTTATATGCTTTCCCTACTATCTTTTGGCGTATTTACGTATCTTTGATATAGATATAAGAAACACTAATGTTTTATTTTATGCTATATGTATATGGTTAAATCTGTCTCTCTATCCATTGTGATTCCTTGTTACAATGAGCAAAATAGACTTTCATATACTATTGACCAACTTATTGAAGCGGCAAATAAACTCCGCATTATCTATCAGATTGTTTTGGTCAATGATGGATCGCAAGATCAAACATATAAGGAGATGAAGAGATTGGCTTCTCTCTATTCTCAGATTACTATTATTTCTTATTCCGTGAATCAAGGAAAATGATATGCGGTCAAAATGTGAATACAATCATCTCAATCAGAATATTATCTGATTATGGATGCTGACCTTGCCACTGATATCAGTGAACTACAGCCATTCTGGAATGTAAGAAAAGAAGCAGATTGTATTATAGGGAATAGGACAGCTCAGGATAATAAAATTACATTCCTGAGATCACTGAGTGGTCGTATTGCGCACAAGATTATTACTAAAACATTTAATCTTACTGTCGAAGATACCCAATGTTGATTCAAATTATTCTCTGAAAAAACTCAACATCTTTGGGCAGATATGTTTGCTAAAAGATGGGGATTTGATTTTGAATTTTTGTATCTATTACAAAAGCATCACTATACTATCAAAGAATTGCCTGTTAGATGGGTAGCTATGTCATGAAGTAAAGTTACTCTTCTTTCCTATCCACTTACTTTGATTGAATTATATAGGATAGTTCGTTATCATCATATACATCTTTTCCCTACTATTTTTGATTCTCTTAAAAAAAATTTATGAAAAAAATAATTCTGACTTTAGCTGTGGTTTGTTTGTCCTTGTTTGGTCAGACTTTTGCGTATAGGGAGATTCTTATTCAAAATATTGATAAACATCCTGTGAGAGTTATTAAGGTAATTTTGGATGGACAGGATTTTGTCGTCACTTCTGTGGCTTCTAATGGTGGTGATTCGCTCTCAAATCTTGTCAATAAGGTCTGAGGTACCGCTGGTGTCAATGGAGTGTTTTTTTGTCCAGATGATTATAGTTACTGTGGTAAAGAGACTCATTCTATATCTGAAAGAGTATTTATGGGGAATGGTGCTGATTATAGTACATTTTGGCCAGATACAAGTATTAGAATGATCTTTGGATTTGATAAGACTTGATCTCCTATGCTTGTCCAAAACAACTTATGATCTCTTCAAGATGCAGGACTCTGGACAAATACTACAGATAAAATTGGTGATGTGTACTTTGGCTTAGGTAATTTTCCTGTATTTTTGCTTGAAGGAGAGGATGTTATGTATGGATATACGACGTATCTCGATGCCAAGATGAAGGCCAAGGCTAATAAGACGTTTATTTGTAGTACCCAAGATAAAAAAACCGTGTATATGGGTGTAGTAGGTACCATTAATCTCGTCCAGATGCCGGCATATCTTAAGAAAAATTTTGGATGTTATAATGCCATTAATCTCGATGCAGGAAGTAGTATTGGTATGGTATATTCATGATTTGTATTGGATCAGGGGCCTAGAAAGAGAATTATGGATGCATTTGTAGTCCTTACAAGGGATCAATATATTGGTTTAACTGACACAACTCCAGCCATACAGAGTCCATATATACCAGATGAATGATATCAAATGAATGATCTTGATCATCAAAAAGTAAATACATTGTATACCGTGTTACAGTGATTTATTAAACAAAATGGCGCTAAACAAAGATCTTCATTTATTACTTTTTTGCGTAGTGCTTTGGATAATCCTGTGGTTCAACAAAATTCTTCTACCCTGGCGATTATCAAAGAGCTATTATTTAAATTATATATTATTGGGAGTATATAAAAAATTATATATCAAAAAAGACCGCATTGCGGTCTTTTTCTGTGTATTTGATATTTTGTGCCTTCTTCTTATTTGATTTCTATTTGGTATCCTGTAATTTGGCTTGCTAATTTTACATTTGATGCACCTTTACCGATAGCAAGAGGTTTTTGTGATTCGTCCATATGAACGATTGCTTTCTTTTCTTTGATTTCAATACTATCAATGTGAGCTGGTTTAAGACAGTTTCTGATCATTTGAAGAGAATCTCCAACTAATTCGATGAAATCAATCTTTTCTCCATCAAGCAATGATAATACAGTATTGATTCTATCTCCTTTGCTTCCAACCATAACTCCAACTGGATCTACTTGTTCGTTATTTGATGATACAACGATCTTTGTTTTGAGTCCTGGAATTCTAGCAATATCTTCGATAGTAACTGTACCTTCTTCAAGTTCTGGAACAATCTTTCTAAGGATAGCTTCAATATATTCACCAGTAGCTTGAGTGATTTCCAATACAATACCACCTTGTCCTTTTGAAATCTGTTTGAGAAGTACAAATATTTCTTCTCCTGGTTCATATGATCTGTTTGGTATTTGTCCTTCTGGAGCCAATACTACTGCAGTACCTTCGATATCGAGGATAACTGTTTCAGCATGTACTCTAAGAATCTTAGCTTTGAGAAGTTCACCTTCTTTGTTTTGGAATTTTTCATAGAATCTTTCTCTTTCTACATTTTTCAAGTTTTGCTTGATAGTTTGAGCAGCTGCTTGAGATGCAATTCTAGAAAGTTCAAGTTTAGCAGGAGTTACATTAATCAATAGTTGTTCTCCAACTGCTACGTCTTCTCTAATTTTCTTAGCATCTTTGAGAAGAATTTGTATTTCTGCTTCCTCTTCTTCATCGATTTTATCCACTACAGTAAGTTCTTTGTATATAGTTACTGTTCCATCGTTTTCAATATCTACGATGATATCAGCCTTTTTGTATTCTACGAAGTCTTTTTTGAATCCTGATTTGATACCGAGTTTGACGATTTCTAATACTTGAAAAGGATCGAATTTGTAATCATCAACAAGTTGCATAATTGCAGCCTGGATGCTTTTACCGTCTAATCTCATTGTTTTGTTTTTTTAAGCAATAAAAAAATAAGGATAACCTTATCCTTATATTCTCTGTATATCTATTTGCAAATGCTTTTCAATTGAAAATGATAGCTGAATGTATAATGTATAAGCAATAATTTATATATCTTATATTTTTTGATCTATGGCTACACGAAGTGAGATTGCGAATATGATTTATCCTGAGATCACTACGACGATAGAGGAGTATGAAGCTCAATATCCACAGAGACCAGAAAAAGTAGTAAGTCGTTTTGGACCTAGTCCAACTGGTTTTTTGCATATTTGAGGAGTGTTTGCATCATTTGTAGAACAAAAATTTGCTAGACAAAATAATGGAATTTTCTTTTTGAGAATCGAAGATACTGATCAAAAAAGATTGGTTGAGGGATCTGTAGAACTTATTATCAAATACTATAAAATCTTTGGAATTGATGTAGATGAAGGTCCTTTTGGACCCAACCATGCTGATGTTTGAAATTATGGTCCTTATATGCAGTCTCACAGAAGATCTATTTATCATACCTTTGTTAAATCACTTATTGAGAGATGATTAGCATATCCGTGTTGGATGAGTACTGAAGAAATTGATAAAATTAGAGATATTCAAATGAGAAGTAAAATCACTCCTGGTATCTATGGAAATTATTCGACATGGAGAAATAAAACGCCCGATGAAATTGTAGCTCAATTACAAGTTGACCAAAATTATATTATCAGATTTCGCTCTCCTGCAGATCTAACTGCTAGAGTTGTCTTTGATGATCTCGTAAAAGAAAAGGTTTCTATGATAGATAACTTCAATGATATTGTATTGATTAAGACTGATGGTTTGCCTACCTATCATTTGGCTCATGTGGTTGATGATCATTTGATGAGAACTACTCATGTGATTAGAGGTGAAGAATGGCTTACTTCAGTACCTTTGCATTTACAATTATTTGGTGCATTCGGATTTGATGCTCCACAATATGCTCACTTAGCTCCAATTCTCAAATTGGATAATGGAAATAAGAGAAAACTTTCCAAAAGACATGATCCTGAAGCTGATGTAAGTTTCTTGTTTCAACAAGGATTTGCAATGCAAGGAATCATAGAATATCTTTTGACTATTATAGATTCATCTTTTGAAGCATGGCAACAAGCTAATCCAGACAAGAGTTATCGTGATCATGATATTAGTCTCGAACGTATGAATAAATCAGGAGCTTTGTTTGATGAAGTTAAGTTACAAAGTGTAAATAATAACTATCTTTCTAGAATTTCTACAGATGATCTTTATAATCAGTCTTTGAATTGGGCAGAGGAGTACAGTCCTCATTTAGCTTCTCTTATGAAAAGAGATCCGGAATATACCAAGTCTGCTTTGAATATAGAAAGACATACTGAAAAAGATCCTAAGAGATTCACAACATTTCAAGACATAGAAACGCAGCTTTTGTTCTTCTTTGATGATGAACGACAAAAACTAAACAAGGATAAGCCAGTTTTACCAGATATTTTTACTCCAGAATTGATTGCATCCTTTGTAGATCAATATAATTTACAGCTCAATTTAGATCTTTCATTGGAAGATTGGTTTGCTCAACTTAAGGAGATTGGGAAATCAATTGGATTTGCTTCGACTAATGGTGAATTTAAGGAAGGTTGATATATAGGGAAAGTTTGAGATTTAGCTATGTTTCTGAGAGTTCAACTGTGTTGTGCTACCAGAACACCTGATTTGTACTCAGTTATGAAAGTATTGTGAAAAGAGAGAGTTATTGAGAGACTTAGATCAGTGTAATTATGGAGAAGAGGAAGAAATTACTCTTTTTCTTATTTTGTTTGTTATTTAGGAGGCGCTTCGCCCTCCACCCGACAGACTTTTTCTCATTGCAGAAAAAGTCTGCAAAAAGGCTAGGGAAAATAAATTCGCGTGTTTATTTTCCCATGGTTTGCTTAGTCATAGTACGTCTTCCAGCTGGATTTGGAGGCGTGTGTATTGCTATGTTGTTATTTCTTTAAAAAATTTTAATCATAAAAAAAGCCGCTGATCGATACGACTAGCGGACTTGTTTAAGAGTGCACTAGGAGCCGATCTTATCTGATCGATCTCTGAAAACAGAGATACCTTGTACATTCTTGGTTTTTATCTGGGTTTGTTTGGTACAACCCCTAGATAAGATTTTAAGGAGGACATACCTCCAACATAGGACCTATATAGGGTTTCTCGTGTAGTGAAGCCACTAGTTAAGTTTTCTATGTTACTTTAATTATACTGGTTTTTTTGGCTGCTACAAATTTCACGTCTATTTTCTCTATTATACAATTGACATTTTGATTTATTTTAATAAAAAAAACTCAGACATCTCGAATGTCTGAGTTTTTTGAATAGTATATGTGTTTTAGATATCTATTCCTGTTGCGTTTTTTGCGTGTGTAAGGATGAAGTGTTTTCTAGATTGAACGTCTTCTCCCATAAGAATTCTAAATAATCTATCAGCTTCTTCAGCATCATCTACTGTTATTTGATTGAGTGTTCTGCTGTTTGGGTCCATAGTTGTAGACCAAAGTTGTTCAGCATTCATTTCTCCCAAACCTTTATATCTTTGAATTTCTGTTTTACTTGAATCCATACCATAATCGGCAGGAGTCTTGTTTTCATCATAGACATAAAGTTCTTTTTTTCCTTCATGAAACTTATAAATAGGAGGACAAGCGGCATATACATGACCGTTTTCTACCAAAGGTCTCATAAATCTGAAGAAGAATGTCAAAAGTAATGTTCTAATATGTGCACCATCGACATCGGCATCAGTCATGATAATGATTTTTTCATATCTCAATCCTTCTAGATCGAAACTTTCTTTGATACCTGCTCAAATAGCTGTAATTAGTGCTTTTACTTCGTTATTTGCAATAATTTTTTGGATACTTGCTTGTTCGGTATTGAGAATTTTACCTCTCAAAGGTAGAATAGCTTGAAATGAACTATCACGACCTTGTTTTGCACTACCTCATGCTGAATCTCCCTCGACAATATACATTTCAGTTCCTTCTTTTCCTCTTTTGGAACAGTCAGAAAGTTTTCCAGGAAGTACACCACCAGCCAATACATTCTTTCTAAGAACTGTTTCCTTGGCAAATTTGGCTGCTAATCTTGCTCTCGCAGCAAGTTCAATCTTTTCAAATATAAAATTAAATTCTTCTTCGTGGTTTGCAAAAAAATCTTTGAGATAATTATACATAATAGTTTCTACTTCTTTTCTTACATAACTATTTCCTAATCTTCCTTTAGTTTGTCCTTCAAATTGAGGTTCAGGAATTTTTACAGAAACGATTGCATAGAGACCATCTGTAACATCTGCGTATTGGAATTCTCCAATTTTTTTATTCATTTTGTCTTTTTCTTTGCAGATTTCATTGATAATAGTCAACAAAGCAGATCTGAATCCTAATACATGACTACCACCATCAGTGGTTGGTATGTTATTTACGAAAGAAATTGTATTGTCGTTGTTTCCATTTACAAATTGAAAGGCAACTTCAGCCAAACAATCTTTCCCTTCTTGATTAACATAAATAGGATTTCCAATCTTTTCTTGTTCTCCTACCAGATTTTTTAACCATGTCTTGATTCCACCTTCAAAATAGAATCTTTGTTTATATCCAGTTTTTTCGTTTATGAAATTAAATGTTACTCCAGGTGTTAAATATGCAGATTGTTTCATTCTAGCAAGTTCAATTCATTGAGAGAATTCAATTGTTTCGAAAATAGTGTCATCTGGCATAAACATAACTGTTGTCCCTACCTTATCTGTCTCTCCTTGATCTTCGATTTCTCAGATAGGTACTCATCTTTCAAATCTTTGAAAATATTTTTTTCCGTTCTTATGAACAATAACTTCGAGTCGTTCAGAAAGTGCATTTACAACACTGGCTCCAACTCCGTGCAGACCTCCAGAAATTTTATAAGATGATTTGTCAAATTTACCTCCAGCATGAAGGACAGTAAATATTGTTTCTACTCCAGATTTTCCTGTCTTTTGATGCTTATCTACTGGCATACCTCTTCCATTATCATGAATACATACTGATCCATCTTCTTTTAGAATTGTTGTGATGGTAGTACAATATCCAGCTAATGCTTCATCAACCGAATTATCAACAATTTCTTGCACCATATGGTGAAGACCTCTTGCATCTGTAGATCAGATATACATACCAGGTCTTTGTCTTACTGGTTCTAGTCCTTCGAGGACTCTAATATGTGAAGCATCATAGTCATGGCTATCTAGTTCACTATGAATAGTTGCATTTCCAATTTCTTCGCTCATGCAGTACAATTAGAGATAAAATGCTTATTAATCTTCGCTGTCTATTTTTCCCGGGAAATCCATTTCTTCAAATTCAAAATCATCTTCATCTTGGTACTTTGGTAGTACATCTTCGTCATCATCATCGATTATCTTTACTTTCTTTTTAGATTTTTTCCCTTTCATTTCTTCTTGATCGAGTTTAGCTACATCATCTTCTATTCCTAGAATCTTTTGTAAACCAGCATGTTCTTTGAGTTTTTGAACCACTTTTTGCTCAATCTGTCTCACTCTTTCTCTAGTTACATTAAATTCTTCTCCAACTTGTTCCAATGTATATCTTGGTCCATCGATTCCATATCTCATTTTTACAATTTTGGATTCCCTATCATCAAGCATATTGAGAATCATATCCAAATTTTCTCTAAGCGTGTTTTTTTCTGCGAATTGATCTGGTCTAAGGGTATTGTTATCTTCAATAAGATCAGCAAGTGTATCTCTTCATTCATCTCAAACTTCTCTATCTAGAGAAACATTTCCAAATATTACTTCTTCAAGTTTTTTAATTTTTTTGATAGGAAATCATAATTTTTGTCCGATTTCTTTTGATGTTGGTTCTCTTCATAATTTTTGGAAGAGGAGTTGGTATGTTTTGTTATATGAATTAATTTCATCGATTAGATGCACAGGGATTCTTACATGTTTAGTCATATCAGCAATAGCTTTTGTGATAGATTGTTTAATCCATCGAGTTGCATAGGTAGAAAATTTAAATTCTTTATCTGGATCAAATTTTTCAATAGCTTTGATAAGACCAATATTCCCTTCTTGAATAAGATCAGAGAAACTTAATCTAGATCCAAAAAATCTTTTGGCAATACTAATTACCAATCTTAAATTAGATTCAATTAATTTCTTTTTGGCTTCTTCATCTCCTTTTTTGATTCTTTTTGAAATTTCTTTCTCTTGTTCAGAGTTGAGAAGTGGAATTTTGGATATATCGTTGAAATACAACTTAATGAAATCATGAGTTTGTACTTCAGCAGAGCTACGACTATGTTCTTCATAGAGTTGTAGTTTCCCAAATTTAGTTTCTTTTTTGATTTCTTCTGCTTCTTTGAGAAGAATTTCTTCAATAGTAAGAATTTTTATACCCAATTTGTCTGCAATATCGTATACTTTCTCTACTGTTTTGATGTTGAGATCCATATCATCAATCTCAGCTATAATATCCGCTTCATTGATTATTCCATTTTTAAATCCCTGGGTCAAAATTCATTGAAGTGGCACAGAGAGCTCATTGATGTCATCTTGAAAGCTATCCCATAGTTGTTTTTTTAATTTTCGCATACAAATTCTAGAAAATACTAAAAAACCAGATTGTTTACATTATTCAAGAATGTTTATTAAATATTTGACAAATTACAAAAATGATGTATAATATGATTGTGTAGTGAAGCCATACCAATATATGAACTGGGATGATACCTCCTTTTGGACTCGTCAGCCCAGTTTTTTCTTTTTATCAGAAAATTACTGGTTCAGTATAATAATTTTGTATGCGACATCAAGAGAAAATGCTTGAAATTATCTTCTTTATTCCTACTATATTCTTCATAATATATCTCTTTATTCTCGACCTTTCTTATGTTTCATCTTTTTTCAGGATCTTGTAGCAAAATCGGAGCTAAAACCTATATTCAAAACCAATTTTTCGGTATAGAAGCAACCTATCTTTGAAAACAATCAGATGGTTTGTTTTATCTTTATCCTTATTTGGATGATAATAAAAAAACTATTGTATATTATGCTTTTGATACTGCTCCTCAAAAAGCAGTTTTTGAAGATATGCTCAAAATTTCAGGTGTTGGGCCAAAAACAGCTTTGCATTTGGTACAATTACCTGTTGCTGAGATGCAAGAAGCAATTCGTACATTAAATGTTAAATTTTTTCAGTCCGTTCCAGGTGTCTGACCAAAATCTGCCAAGAAAATTCTTCTTGAACTCAAAGGAAATTTTGCGATGGAAGATGTTGCTCAAATTGATATTGATCAAAAATTATACAAAGATATTGTAAAATCATTGAAATGAATTGGATATGATACTACTAGAGTTGGTGATTTATTGAGAACATATCCAGAACCATTAGATAAAGATCATGTGGGAGAAATTATTAAATGGTTGATCGGAAAGCTTTAAAAATGAGCTGTTTTAAATGTTAGATTATTTGCCTATGAATATTCTAAAAACTTTTGATTTATTGGGATCCTATTGATCGGAAACTCAACCATTAGTCAGAGAGGCTTGTAGAATTGTATTATTAGATCAGGGCTTAATTCCTATTCTTTTTGTATCTAAAGAAAATTATTATAAACTTCCCTGAGGAGGTATTGAGACTGGCGAAGATAAACAAATTGCTCTTGCTAGAGAGATCTTCGAAGAGACTTGATGTGTTGCTGATATTACGAAAGAAGTATGAATTGTTATTCAGCAATCAAATAATCGAAAACAAATATCTTATTGCTATATAGGGAAAGTATTACAAAAATGAACATTTGATTTTACAGAAGATGAGTTAGAGAAAGGATTTGAATTACAACGAGTTTCTATAGAACAGTGATTAAAGTTGATTTCAAATTGTATTCCTTTGACTGTTTATGGTAAGGATATTCAGCAAAGAGATGCTTTTATTTTAGAATATATTTACCATAATTATTAATAAATAATATTGTCTCAAAAATATCTTTAATATTCTATCTTGGATTTTTCTATATCCACTTCTTTTTCCTGAAATACCAAATAAGACCTATACTTATTGATACCATAATAGCAAATAAAATTGCGTAGAAATATTCTTGATCTTGTCATGGAAGTGCAATATTCATTCCATAAATTCCGCTGATCAGTGTGAGAACTCAGGTGATTGCCGTGAATATTGTCAAAATATTGATGACTGAATTTGTTTTGATGGTCATCAAAGAATTGTAGGTCTCAAATAGAGATTCTACGTTCTCATAACTATTTTCAATGACATTCATAATTCTATCGAGTCTTGCACCAAGATCTTCAAAATATACATCCAAATCTTCTTTGTAGAACTTTGGGATAATATCTTGAAATTCTTCTAGAATCTCTTTGTGAGGCATAAATAGATGTTTTAATCCTACTATGTTACGTTTTTTGATAGTGAGTGATTCCAGTAATTCTTTTTCTAATTTATTTGAAAGGAAGAGTTTCTCTTCCATAGCATTTACATCTTTTGCTGATTTATTGAGGAGAGTCATAGTTTTGTCATACATAGCATCTATGACGGTATAGAGAATATAGTATGGAGAAATCTTATATTCTTCATCATCTTCTCTCTCTTTGAGCTCCTGAGCGTAATTTTTGATAATATTTTCAATGTGATTGGTATCATATTTGCTTATAGTTACGATAATATCTTTTCATAAGATGATACTAAATTGATTGAAGACATATTTTTTGAGTTCACTACTGTATTTTGGAAAATTAAGTACGGTGAAAATATATTCTTCATAAACATCAATTTTTTCGTGAGTGGAAGATTCTGATAGATCATCTTCGATCAATTCGTGAAAATCATATTTGTTTATTAATTCTTTAATTTCGTCTTTTGTAGGTGCTGAGAGGTGAATCCATTGTACTTTACCAAATTTTAGGACGTTTTTCATAGGCTACATCAGTCATGAGTAAATTTATTGAGACTATAGGATTTTTGGAAAAAGATGCAAGTCTAATCGTCTTTGAAATATTTTATTTGCATTTACTAAGCGATTTTGTATCATTCATTTCATTATTTAATTTTGAAAAATCTTATATGCAAATTCGTAACTTTTGTATTATTGCACATATTGATCATGGGAAATCTACTCTGGCAGATAGAATGCTAGAGATTACTTGAACAATTAGAAAATTAGACCATAGTCAGACACTTGATCGTATGGATATTGAACAAGAAAGGGGAATTACTATCAAACTTACCCCTGCGAGAATGCAATGGAAGGGCTATGAATTTAATTTGATAGATACTCCGGGACATGTTGATTTTCAGTATGAAGTTTCTCGTAGTTTAGCTGCTGTAGAAGGAGCAATCTTACTTGTTGATGCATCTCAATGAATTCAAGCTCAGACTTTATCTGTTCTCTATCAGGCAATTGATCAGGATCTGACTATTATTCCTGTGCTCAATAAAATCGATTTGCCTGCTGCCAATCCAGAAAGAGTTGCTAAGGAATTAGAAAACCTCATAGGAATTGATGCGTCTGAGATTATCAAAGTATCTGGAAAAACTGGAGAAAATGTAGATGCAGTGCTTGATGCAATTATTGAAAGAATTGATGATCCACATACATTCTCTGTCAAGCATCCAAAGAAATATCGAACAGCGGGAAACAATACTCACCAAAAAGATGCTCAATTGACGAGAGCATTGATTTTCGATTCTGTGTATGATTCATATAAGTGAGTTTTGGCCTACATCAAAGTCATTGATGGTGAAATTAAAGCAGGATCAACACTTGAACTTGTGCATTCTGAAAATACGATTGTTCCTACTGAAGTTTGATATTTTACACCAGATTATAAAGCTGATAAAGTACTTTCTGAATGACAAATTTGATATTTGATGACAGGAGAAAAATCAGTTAGAGAAGTGCAAATTTGAGATACTATTTTGACTTCAGAGACTTTGAAATCTGGTATTACTAAGCAACAGTGTATTATCCCAGGTTTTAAGCATGTTCAGCCATTTGTCTATGCAGGAGTATATCCGATAGATTCAACAGATTATGATAAACTCAAAGATAGTCTTGAAAAACTCTCGCTCAATGATAGTGCAATTTACTATGAAATGGAAGACAGTAAGGCTTTAGGATTCTGATTTAGATGTGGTTTTCTTGGGATGCTTCATATGGATATCATCAAGGAAAGACTGTCTAGAGAATATAATATGGAAACGATCTTTACTATACCGACGGTGGTGTATCTTGTAAAATCTAAACATATGTCTCTTGATCCTATTAAATCTGGAGCAAATATAACAGCTCTTATCAATACAGGTTTACGAAAATATCTTATCAAACATACGTCACAAGAAGAACTGACAGAAGCTACTATGACTGAAGAAATTCTTCAACAGATCAGACCTTGGCTTGTAGTTAAATCTGGTGGTGATATGGTAGAACAGGGGATTATTGATGAAATTCGTGAGCCTATCGCTCATGTAGAAATTGTTGGACCACAAGAATTTGCTGGAAATATTATGCAACTTTGTCAGGAATATAGAGGAAGACTTCAAAAAATGGAATATATAGATGCAAGCAGAGTAGTATGGCATTATGAATTGCCGATGGGAGAGATTATTATTGATTTTTACGATAGATTGAAATCAGCGACCAAAGGGTATGCGACTATGAACTATGAATTCAAATGATATGAACCAGCGGCGCTTGTGAAGCTCGATATTTTGATCAACAATGAAAAGGTAGAAGCATTGAGTTGGGTAGTGCACCAAGATAATGCTTATTATAAGGGTAGAGATGCAGTAGAGAGACTTAAAGAATTGATTCCTAAACATTTATTCACTATTCCTATTCAGGCGTGAATTTGAACCAAAATTATCGCTCGTGAGACTATTTCAGCGATGAAAAAAGATGTATTAGCTAAATGTTATGGGTGAGATGTCTCTAGAAAGAGAAAATTATTAGAAAAGCAAAAAGAAGGAAAGAAAAGAATGAAATCTATTGGATCCGTAAATATGCCGAGTGATGTCTTTATCAAGATGGTTGCAAGATGATAAGACTTGATAAATATTTAGCAAATTTATGATTAGTATCAAGAAGGTTAGCTGACCGTGTGGTGAAGTCTGGCGCAGTTTTGGTAAATGGGCAAGAAATAAAAAAATCTGATTTTAAATTGGCGTGGGGTGATATCATCACGTATGAAGGCAAAACTATAGAAGTATGTGAATATATCTATGTATTGTTGTATAAATCTGCTTGATACCTATCATCTGATGAGGATGAGGACGGCTATTTGAGTTATAGACATCAGATGATTGATTGTCCTTATGTCCACTTATTACACGTAGCTGGTAGGTTAGACCAGGATACTGAATGATTATTACTTTTGAGTAATGATGGTCAGTTTATTCACAAAGTGATTAGTCCCAAATGGGAAAAGGAAAAAGAATATGAAGTCCATCTGGAATCTGCTATTTCAGGTGACGATTGTCAAAAATTGGAAATGTGAGTTACTTTAGATGATGGGTATTTTACCTTACCAGCTAAAGTAGTGAAATTAGATGATAAAAAAATTCTCCTCACCATTACCGAAGGTAAATTTCATCAGGTGAAGAGAATGTTGGAATCTGTTTGAAATAAGGTAGTATATCTCAAAAGAATTAGAATTTGAGATTGGACTTTGGACTGATTGGAAAAAGGGGAATGGAAGATGATAAATCCCTTATAATTAATCTATTTGCCCAATTTCTTTGTTGATTTTTGCTTTGATGATTTTTTTAAATTTTTCTTGATCAAAAGATCCATCTGGCTTTCTAAGTAATATTGCTTGAATTTTATATGTTATATTATTTTCTTTCATATGAACATTGATAAATCCATTTTTGTATTCTGCTCCGAAGTTTAGTGTATTATGTTCTTTGTTAAAGAAACTCTTTAAACGAACAATCTTTAATTCTTCTCCTGTATAAAAATCTGTCATTATATATGGTTTGCTATTGATTTGGTCTGCCAATTGTGAATTTTTAATTTCAGCTACTACTTTTTGTAAGAAAGCTTCTTGGCTAAATATTCCTTTGTTGTTTATTAATTTAGATATATCTATTCTTCATAGTTCTTTGTTTGATGTCGTAGTAGATGCTCCAGCCGATGTATTATTTGTAGTTATTGTGGTATGTTGTATTGTTACAAATGGACTTACAGAATAATTATCTATAGAGATATCATTTTCTTTTAGATATTTTATTATTTCTGTATTTGCACCATACGCTTTAGCATTATTAATTATTTCTGATGAGATATTTATCCCATTGATAATGTCTTTTGTAGTTTGGAAATCATCATCAGTGAATTCTATAGTTGATTTATCTTTTTGTAAACTTGTAATAAGATTATTTGTATTTCCCATTATATTATTTTCTTTTGTTGATGCTTGGATATCTTTGTATCTTCCATTTGAAAAGAAAATATATTCCTTTCCGTTAATGTATGCATCATACCTTATATTCTGATCGTTTCGTGTTGTAGAAGGCATCTCTGATAAATCACCAATAGTTATTAGTGATGGACTCTTGAGTTTTTCTTTGATCACTTTGATATAATCTACTGAGTTTCCCATATTTTTTTGATCTTTGACTTCTCGAAGTTTTTTCTCTTTATTAAATTCTACAATCCCAGCTCTACCATTTCCTCGAAACATATATTTAATTCCATTTACAGTAATAGCATAGGTTAGATTTTTATTTTTTCGAGTTTCTTTGAATGTAGCAATATCTTTTATAGTTAGTGTTCATTTCTCTTGTTGCTTTTCTTTAGAGTCTGTTTTATTTTCTTTTTTCTCCGTTTTTTCTGTAGTATTCCTTTTGGTGCTTTCTATATGAGTTGTATTGCTTGCTGGAGCTGTGTATTCTATATCTGTTTCCTCATTTCCTTGATAAAGGAGTCCACTCTTTTCTCTATCACTGGTTTTATCTTCTTCTCGTTCATATAAGTTTTCTAATATTGCATTGATAGTGTTAGGTCAAATATCTGTTTCACCTGTTATATTTGCTACTTTTTTAAATGCTTCAATAGCATGTCTTGTTTTTTCTCCAATAATTCAATCAATTTTTCATGGGTTAAAGGAAAATTGTTTAAGAGCAATTTGCACTGCGAGAACTACTGCTTTGTTGTTTGTAAGGTCTATCTGACTTTGATCTTTTTTGCTTTCCAAATATGTTTTTATGGTATTTAGCTTGAGTTCAACGGTATCGTTTTTGATTTCATAGAAATTTTCATCTAGATTTTTATCATCTTGATCATCACTGTTATTTTTAAGATCAGAAAGCTCTTGTCTAACTTTTTTTGCGACATTATCGATTTCTTTGATTTCTGATGTCCCAATCTCATTATCTATTTTTGAGAGAGTTTCTGCCATTTGATAGATTATTAGATAAATTTGTATTATAGTATATTCTTTTTTTGCTATCTTGTCAAATTTTCTCCTGTTTTGTCTCTATTTTCTCTCAAAATTTGCATTTTTTGAAAAAAGTCTTACAATTTTATTATATTTAGTTCACTACGATCCCTTATGTCCAAAAATTCTCAAGGAAAAAAATTCTTTAGTAACCTCCTTATCATAGAAGTTGGAGCGATAATTTTGTTTATTGTTTTGTGAGCGACTATTTTTGCTTTTGTAGAACATCATAGCTTTTTTGATTCTTTGTATTTTACTATTACTACAATGGCGACTGTGGGATTTGGAGATATTACTCCTCATACCGTTTGGGGTAAATGACTTGTAATGCTCTATGCGCTTACATGAGTTCCTCTTTTTGTTTCTCTATCTGGAATTATCTTAGAAAATAGATTTAATAGGACAGTGAAGCATCATGTAACTAAGTTTTATAAAGAAATCCAAGAAGCTGAGCGCGAAATCAAAGATATGGAAGAAAAGGTGAGTGATGAAATTTCTGATGTTATGGCTGAAACTGAGATTAATGAAGAAAAAATTGATGATACTCAAAGAGATGTTCGTAAAACACAAAAAGATGTTATCAAGACTGAGCAAGAAGTTGAAAAAATTGAGAAAGTTCTTGAAAATGAGTTAGAAGAAGATCATCATCCTCGATGGAAAAAAATTATTAAAAAATAACTATATCAAAAAAAATAAACGTAAAAAAAGACCAGATGTATTTCTTGGTCTTTTTCTTATCTTGTCGTATTTCTTTTGCCAATATACGCCATAGCTAGTGCATCTGCGGCATCATTATATATTGGTTCTTCTTCTAACCTGTATAATTTCATTACCATTTTTTGAACGAATTTCTTATCGGCTTTCCCATTTCCTGTGATATACTTTTTGACTTCAATAGGTGTAAATTCTTTGACTTGAATATTATTTTTTACAAAAAGCATCATAAGAGCTCATCTAATTGCGTAAACAAATTCCGCGTTTGACTGGTTAAATTTTGTGAAAAACAATTGTTCCATAGTTACACAATCTATCTTATGGTCTTGTATGAGTTTAGAAAAGAAATCATAAATCTGGACTACTCTTTGAAATTGGTCTGTTCTTGTAGGCGCCTTTTGATGTTGGAGGAGAATACCTGCATCGACGATCGTTAGATCATTTTCGATAAGGGCATAACCTAATTTTCTTACTCCAGGATCTATTCCTAAAATCATATTTTTTTTGGGTGATAAAATTACCACAGCTCTGCAGGATAGAAACGACGTTACAATAGCTTTTCGCGATTGTTGGCGTCTTATTCTACAATCGATCTGGATCTATAATTCCGCTTAAGATTTCATATCCAGAATGGGTAATAAGAATTGTATATTCTCGTTGACATCAGAGATCTCCATGTTTACAATACAGATTCCAATCATTACCTTTTTTCGCTACAAACTGAGTAGAATTTACCGCAGTTATTGGTTCTATGGCCAAAACCATTCCTGGCTGTAATATAACTTTTTTCATTGCTGGATGTGCATAATTGTATATATGCGGATCTTCATGAACTTTATTTCCTACTCCATGTCCAGTAAGTTGTTCGATAATTGCAAATCCATCTTTGTGAATACGATTACTGACGGTATGTCCGTAATTAATAAGCGGAGCGCCTGGTTGGAGTTCTTGAATAGCTAGATCAAGTGCTGCTTTGGTTGTTTTTATAAGACTTTGACCTAGTGGATTTGTATATTCTCCACCTATGACAATACTAATTGCTGAATCGGTTATACCTCATTTGAAATTTATTCCACAATCAATTTTAAGAAGGTCTCAATTTTGGAGAACGGTATCATCTGGAATCCCGTGGACTATGCAATCATTTACAGAGAGACAAAGATTTGCTGGGAATCATTGATATCTTTTGAATGCTCATTTGATATTATTTTTTTTCATATAATCTTCGGCAATAAACTCTAATTCAATCAGAGTAATCCCTGCTTTACAAGCATTTTTTAATTTTAAGAGAAGTTCATTTAAATATTTACCAGATTCTCTGATATTGTGTATTTGTTCAGCTGTTTTTATAAGGCTCATTTTGTATTGCAAATAATAAATGGATGTTTATGCTTTTATCTATATTGATGTGGTCTGCAATATCAACCACAATCTTAATCTGATTCTTTATTTTGTTGGTGTTTTTATGAAATCCTATTTATCAATAGCTTTGTTTTTGCTTCTTGGTATATCGCTTTCTCCTGTTTTTGCACAAGATCAAAATTGTTCATATGTTGCTCCTCGAGAAACATCATTTAATCAAAATATATTTTCTGCGTCTATTCCTTTATGTGGTTTGCCAGATGTTGAATTATCAGGAGATTCTTATCATTTTGCACCAGAAATACATGATATTGAACAGAGAAAACAGGAATTAAAATGACTTATCAATAATGCATATATTTCCTTACATGATGTCTCAGATAAACAAGAAAAAGCTGATCTTAAATCAGCTATCTCGTCTTGGAAAAAAGAAATTTTGACATTGAATTACAAAATGATTATGACGTATAAAGATAAATATTTTGGTAAAATTATAGGTAAATAATCTATTTCCCTGTAGATCAAAATCATCATTCACCTCTATCTGCTTCAGGTAGGATATCTGTTTCTGTTCGTTCTATTTCATGACATTTCTCTATAATGAGTTGTGCTATTTTGTCTCATTCATTGATTATATATTCATCATCTCAAAAATTAATTACAATAACTCCGAGTTCTCATCTATATCAACTATCTATAACTCAAGCAAGTACATCCAATCCAAATTTGTATGCTAATCAACTACGAGGAGCAACTCTTCCGTAATACCCATGAGGGATTGCGAGAGAAATATTTGTTTTAAATAGTTTTCTCTCTCATGTTTTGAGTGTATAAGTTTCTGTACTACAGAGATCATATCATGCATCTGAAGTAGTTGCTTGCTGAGGAATTTGAGCTTTTTCTGAAAGTTTTGTGAAAAGGATTTGCATTAGTAGAGAAAAAAATAATAAAGTTTATCTGTAAGTAATAAAATACTTTATTTTTTCAAGGTATTTATTTAATAATTTTAAAAATGACTCAAAATATACATATGGATCCAACTTGGAAAACTGTATTATCTCAAGAATTTGAAAAACCATATTTTTCTGCTATTAAGCAATTTTTATTGAATGAAAAAAATGCTGGTTATGTTATTTATCCAGCGGGACCAAATATATTTGCTGCATTTAATTTAACTCCTTTTGATAAGGTTAAAGTAGTTATTTTGTGACAAGATCCCTATCATGGAGAGTGAGAAGCACATGGTCTTTGTTTCTCTGTTCAAGATTGAATTAAACAACCTCCTTCATTAAAAAATATTTTCAAAGAATTACAAGAAGATTGCTCTGTCATTCCACCAAGTTCTGGGAATCTAACTAGGCGAGCAGAGCAGTGAGTATTACTTTTGAACTCAACACTTACGGTTAGAAAAGATACACCAAATTCTCATAAAGATATTGGTTGGCAAGAATTTACTGATGCTGCCATTTCTGCACTTTCAAATAAAAGAGATCATCTTGTCTTTATTTTACGAGGTGCATATGCGCAATCTAAGCTGTCTCTTATAGACACAAGTAGACATCTTGTTCTACAATCACCTCATCCATCTCCTTTTTCTTGTTATAAATGATTCTTTTGATCTCATCCTTTTTCCAAAACAAATGACTATTTGATAGCTAATACTATATCGCCTATTGTTTGGTAGTTTATTTTCTTATTCAAAATTTGCTTTTTTATCATAAGGGGATATAATTGTGTTATATTTATTTCTTCTTATCTTTGCCAATGGCAGCACCAATAGTAACTCAAACACAACAAGTTGGTGAAACTGTAGTTAATACCTGATTTTCTCTATTTGAGCAATTATATAATAATCCATTTATTCATGGATTGATTGCTTTGCTTCTTGGTATTTTTCTTTCAGTTCTTTTGATTTTTATATCAAAAATAGTTTCTATTTTTATTAGAAATAAGATTTCTAAGAATTTTTCTGTGACCGAAGGACCTAGTGTCAAAAAAATGGGTGTCTTGATTTGAGATGTTATCTTTTATTGTATGAGCTTTGTCTCTATTTATATAAGTTTTAATGTTGTAGGTATTGATATCGGTCTTTTGATGTGAGGTATTACTATTGGTGTTTGATTCGCCTTTAGACAAACCTTATCTAATATGATTTCTTGAATAGTTATCTATACTACAGATGAATATAAAACCTGAGCTATTATTCAGCTTAAAATGCAATGAGATATCTTTGGTGTTATTGAAGAGATTAATATGAAAAATGTTATTATTAGAACATTTGATATGAGAAGGGTTGTTGTGCCTAATGCAACGTTTCTTAAAAAAGCTGTTAAGACATATAGTTCAGAAGAGTTTCTAAGATTAGAAAGCGAAGTAATCCTAGATATTCATTGTGATGCTAATGTTTTTATGCAAAATATTCTTGAAATTGTAAATAGTTTTCCTTTTATTATGAATAAACAATATACTCAAGTTCTCCTTGATAGTTTTGATGATAAAAAAATAAAATTTAAGGTTCAATTATTTTATGATCCAAATGGTTGATATTCTTCGGAATATATTAAATCATTAATTCAAATAAGACTTCTAGAATTATATAAGAAATTAGTTTTCAAATAATTCTATATTAATATATCTCACATCTTCTCTTGTAAGTAATTTTTAAGAAGATCTAATCACTCTAAATTTGGATAATTTTCTAATAATCGATCTGCTCATTCTTGTATTTTTTCAAGAAATCCAATATCTCATAATACCTCTAATGGTATATCTCCCTCTCCTGATTGCATTGTTCATAATATTTCTCCAGATCAACGAGTTTGTAAATCAATCTCTGCTAATTTGAATCCATCATTTGTATCTTCCATGGCTTTTAGTCTTTTGGCACTTTCTCCTGTCTTGTTTTTTGTTTCCAAGAAGCAGTAAGATTGAATATCTGATCTTCAAATTCTTCATCTAAGTTGATGAAGTTGTGATAGTCCAAATCTTTCAGCATTCTTGATAATCATAATTGTGGCTTCTGGAATATCTACACCAACTTCAATTACTGTTGTAGAAACCAATATTTTAATTTCTCCTGTTTTGAACTTATTCATAATCTCATCTTTTTCTTTGGATTTCATTTTCCCATGCAAGAGACCTATTTGTCCTTTAATTTCATTAAAGAGATATTTGGTTTCTTCAAACTCTGTTAATGCTGCTTTTACTTCTTCCATTTTATCTGATTCTTCAATTAATGGGGTTACGATAAATACTTTTTGTCCTTGATTTATTTTATCCATCATTCGTGGTTTTAGTTTTTTCATTTCACTGAGTCCAATAATTTTGGTGATGATTGGTTTTCTTCATGCTGGCATTTCATCTATAATACTTACATCAAACTCTCCAAAGAATGCTAATGCCATTGATCTTGGAATAGGTGTTGCACTCATTTGTAGAATATCTGGACTATTGAATTTTTTGAATACAGCTCTTTGTTTCACACCAAATTTGTGCTGTTCATCTATAACGACTAATCATAATTTTTTAAAAAGAACATCCTCCTGTAGTAAGGCATGTGT
>JBAXSM010000069.1:0-1831 GCA_037130715.1 Candidatus Absconditabacteria bacterium | reverse complement strand
CTAATGAAGCATTCTTAAAGGAGCTCAAATCACTCAGTCTTCCTTATATCTCTATCGAGAATACAAATTATGTTTATATTATCCCAACTCAAATAAACTCAATAGCAAGAGATAGTTTGCCTATTCAAAAACTCCTTAATAAATACTGACATCCAGAACAGGCTATGAATATTCAGTATTTCTTTAAAAAACAAGAAAATAGATATGTTAAACTCATAACTGATGCTAATCCACTTATTGCACAAGATATAAAAGATCTAAAGCTCCTCTATTATCAGACCCGTAACACGAGCAAAATACCTCTTTTGCATAGTATTGGACTTGAAGAATATACGAGAAGATATTACCAATATGGAAGCTTCCTCTCAAATGTCCTCTGAATGGTTGATAAAAATGGGAATGCTTTTTATGGTGTAGAACAATATTTCGATTCTCTTTTGCGTGGAAAGAATGGTAAAATCATTGGACGTTCATCTTCTTGGGTTGGTAATGTTTGAGCGAATGATTTCCAAATAGAAGATGTTATCAATGGAAATAATATCTATTTAACAATAGATCTTGGTATTCAAAAAGAGATTGAAAACGTTGCTAAAAGATATCAGGAAAGTTTAAGAGCTGATTCAGTAAGTATTTTGGTATATGATCCTAATGATTGAAGTATTAAAGCTTCAGCAAATTATCCTTCTTTTGATCCAAATGATTTCAATACCACATTTGAACTTACTCCTTTGGATTGGAAAGACAAATATATCCTAGATGATTTGACCTACCTAGATGTGCCGGTATATACATATACTGGTGGTACCTATAGTCTTGCTAAAACATATGAAAGAACAGATCCTACAATTCCTAAATATCTTGCTCAAAATATGTATGGTCCAAGAGTATTTGTAGATAGAAATATTGCAATGCCATATGAACCTGGTAGTATCTTCAAAGCATTTACTATGGGAATAGCATTAGATGTAGATGAAATTAGCTTGTATGACTTATATACAGATACTAATGAAGCCAAAGTAGGTCAATATACCATCAAAAATGCTGACCCAAAAAATTGTATATGAACCAATAGTTTCCTTCATGCATTTATCTATTCTTGTAATGTATGAATGGTTAAAATTGTAAATGGTGATGTAAATTCTAAAGTGTTTGGTGTTGGAAAAGAGAGTTATTATAATTACTTAGATAAATTATGATTTGGTAAATTAACCAATATTGAATTAGCATGAGAATCAGAATGATTTGTAGATAATGCCTCTACTGTTTCTGTCTCAAGATTCTTAAATAATGCATTTGGACAAGGTATATTAACTACGCCTATTCAAATTGCTGCTGCATATACTCCACTTGTGAATAGTTGATATTATTTACAGCCTACTATTGTTAAATCAATCTTTGATACTAAGACAAACACAAGTATAGAAAATAAGAAAAAAGTTATTGCTGAAATATTTAGACCAACAACAAGTACTTTACTCAAACAATCTCTCTTTTCTGTACTTGATCAAAATAAAGAATTAAAGGTAGCTCAGATCCCTGGATATCGTGTATGAGGTAAAAGTTGAACATCTCAAATCTCTTATAAAGGTAGATATCAGCAATGAATCGGTTGGACAAATGCATCATTTGTGGGTGTTCTTCCTGCGGAAAATCCAAAATATATTGTTGTAGTTCAGGTACGTCGTCCAAGATCAAGTATTTGGTGATCAGCAACTGCTGCTAAAATTTTTGGAGAAGTTGGTAAATTCTTGGTTAACTACTCATTGATTAGTAAATAATTTTATTCAATTTCAGATATCCCATGGATACTATTTCTTTATTACCAGAAGGC
>JBAXSM010000068.1:0-2610 GCA_037130715.1 Candidatus Absconditabacteria bacterium | reverse complement strand
CCACATACAGCAGGTGGAACTATATCACAAGCTTGGAGTGTTGCCGAATTACTTCGCATAAAATATTTAATAGACAAATATGAAAATTCTTAATAAAACTTTGAATAAATTAATAACACAACAAAACTAATTTTAAATATATGAGGGTTCTAATGTTTGGATGGGAGTTTCCTCCACATATAACCGGAGGATTAGGCACAGCTTGTTTTGGCTTAACAAAAGGCCTCTTACATCAGGGTGTACAAGTAATATTTGTAGTACCCAAAGCTTATGGTGACGAAAATCAACAAGCGGTTAGATTATTAAGCGCAAGTGAAATACCAATAGATATCCGAGATACAATGTATAAAGATCATTGGGAAGATATTTCGTATATAGAAGTTGGCTCTAACCTGATTCCTTATAGTTCACCCGAACAGTTCTATAATATCTTAAATTATACTCGCGAAACTGGGAAATCAGAATACGATTCTATCTTTAAAAACTATTATCAGTTCTCCGGAAAATACGGACAGAATTTGATGGAAGAAGTACAAAGATATGCGCTTGTAGCTACAACTATAGCTCACAAAAACCAATTCGACGTAATCCATGCACACGATTGGCTTACATTTCCTGCAGGTATTGCTGCAAAAAAGGCAAGCAATAAACCTTTGGTGATACATGTTCACGCAACCGAATTTGATAGATCGGGCGAGAATATAAATCAAAGCGTTTATGATATCGAAAGAATAGGTATGGAAGCTGCCGACCTAATCATTGCAGTTAGTAATTTAACCAGGAATATTATCATCGAGAGATATGGAATAAATCCAGAAAAGGTAGTCACAGTTCACAATGCTGTTGAACCAACTGCAAGACCTGATTATTCTTACGAAGAAAAGCATGTTAAAGAAAAAATAGTTACTTTTTTGGGTAGAATCACTTTCCAAAAGGGACCTGACTATTTTGTGGAAGCAGCTTACAAAGTATTGCAAAAAGATCAGAATGTCAGATTTGTTATGGCAGGATCTGGAGATATGCTCAACAGAATGATTCGTCGGGTAGCTCAGTTAAGGATTTCTAAGAATTTTCACTTTACAGGATTTCTGGATGCAGAAAATGTTGACAGAATGTTTTCGATGAGCGATGTATATGTGATGCCTTCGGTTTCCGAACCATTTGGAATTTCTCCATTAGAGGCAATGCGCTCGAATGTCCCTGTGGTTATCTCTAAACAATCAGGCGTAGCCGAAGTATTAAAATATGCTTTAAAAATCGACTTTTGGGATATAGATGCAATGGCAGACGCCATATATGGATTACTACATTACGATGCTTTATCAAAAATGTTTATCAGATTTGGTAAAGAAGAAGTAGATAGTATGAAATGGGACAACGCTGCTGCTTTGGTAAAAGAAGTATACGAAAAAGCAACACAAAACTAAATTCAAAATTAATTAAGAAATAAACAATTCACAATATGAGATCAATTTGTTTTTATTTTCAGGTTCACCAACCATTTAGATTAAGATCCTACCGTTTTTTTGATATCGGAAAGAATCATGATTATTTTGATGAATTTCAGAACAGATATATTGCAAGAAGAGTAGCTGACAAATGTTATATTCCAACAAACCAAGTTATGCTTGATTTGATTAAGGAATATGGTTCAGCTTTTAAAATAAGTTATTCTATTTCTGGTACAGCTCTGGATCAGTTCGAGAGATATACACCAGATGTTATAGAAAGTTTCAAACGTTTAGCCGAAACAGGTTGTGTAGAGTTTTTAGCCGAAACTTATACCCATTCTTTATCTGCTTTGAAAAGTAGAGAGGAATTTACTACTCAGGTAGAGTCACAACGTAACAAAATTGAACAATTGTTTGGTGTAAAACCAAGAACTTTCAGAAATACGGAGTTAATTTACTCAGATCATATAGGAAGTATGGTTGCTGATATGGGTTTTGAAACAATGCTAACAGAAGGAGCAAAACATGTATTGGGATGGAAGAGTCCGAATTTTATGTATTGTAATGCAATTAATCCTAAGTTAAAATTATTGTTGAAGAACTTCCAGTTAAGTGATGATATCGCTTTTAGATTTTCTCAAAGAAGTTGGGAAAGCTGGCCATTAACAACAGAAAAATTTGTTGATTGGTTAAATCAGATTGACCAAAATCAGGAAGTAGTTAATCTTTTTATGGATTATGAAACCTTTGGGGAGCATCAATGGATGGAGACAGGAATATTTGAGTTCATGAGAGCTTTACCAGGAAGAGTTTTTTCTCATAGTAATTTCTCATTTAATACTCCTTCTGAATTGACAGAAAGAATGCAGCCAGTTGCAGCAATTCATGTACCTCATCCAATATCTTGGGCAGATGAAGAAAGAGATTTGACTGCCTGGTTAGGAAACGACTTACAGGACGAAGCTTTTGATAGTGTTTATGCAATTGAAGGAAGAGTAAAAGCTACAAATGATTTTAATTTGATAGCTGACTGGAGATATCTACAAACCTCAGATCATTTTTACTATATGTGTACAAAATGGTTTTCGGATGGTGATGTTCATAAGTACTTTAACCCTTATGGCTCTCCTTACGAAGCTTTCATTAACTATATGAATGT
>JBAXSM010000067.1:0-2850 GCA_037130715.1 Candidatus Absconditabacteria bacterium | reverse complement strand
GCTTATGATCTAGTTTCATATGATAGTCTTAAGTCTCAGGATAGCGTAACTCGGACTGTTCTTGATTCTACAAAGTGGCTTGTGGTCGTGGATGACAGTCTCATAAGTGTCTACGAATACAGGGATTTCACAACCGCTTCAATGATATCTACACTCAGAGAGGAAAATAAAACCTGCATGGACTTCAGCTCAAAGACTGTCCTACAGAACAGAAAACTTAAATCAGAAAATAAGATCGTAACAGTAGGAGCTCTCATTATAGTATCATTTACTGCTCTGTTTATAGGTCTACATCATTAGTCATGAAATACAAGATCACTCTCATATCGGATACTCACTGCAAACACAAGGAGATTACGCAAGACCTTATAGGTGGAGATATTTTAATTCATGCTGGAGATATTTCATCAATGGGATATGAGCATGAGATTCGTGAGTTTTGTGGATGGTACAATAAATTATTCACTTATGATCACAAAATATTTATCGCTGGTAATCATGATTGGGGGTTTCAAGATAATACTGAGAAGGTTAAGGAGATCTTAGGCTTTTATAAGAATATTACCTATCTACAGGATGAGTTCCTTTGCATAGGAGATGGTTATGAACAGACACTTAAAATATGGGGAAGTCCTTGGCAGCCTGAATTCTTTAATTGGGCGTTTAATCTTAAAAAGAATTCTCCTGAAATGTGGGAGAAATGGTTAATGATCCCAGAGAATACAGATATCCTAATCACCCATGGCCCAGCTTATGGAATTTTAGATAGAGTAACTGGACTACATGATAATCTTGGATGTGAAATGCTAGCGCAGAGGATCAAGAGCGTTAAACCAAAGATACATGTTTGTGGTCATATTCATTCAGGACACGGTTATTACTTTGATGGAGATACTCATTATTTTAATGCATCTGTCTTAGGAGAAAACTATAATTATAGGAATAAGCCGATAAATTTAATTTGGGATAAGGAGACAAATGAGATTGAGTTTATGTAGGTGATATTTATAATAAACCCAATCCCTATGAAAACTTCCCAAAACGGATTTATTACGTGGATACAAGACTTATTTAAAGACGAGCGTGGATCAACTTCTATTAAACCAGTAATTGCATTAGTAGGATCTTTATTTCTCTGTATTACGATGCTATTAAATAGTTATACGCATGAGCAATTCAAACCCGCTGATAATTTAGTAAACGCAGTTGTAATTATTACCGCAATTGGAATGGGTGCTGATTCATTAGATAAATTTTCTTTTAAGCCTAAGTCCACAGACGTAGTCTCATCTGAAACAGCTCCACAATCAGAACTTAAAAATTAAAAATATGAAAAAAATACTTATATTACTTCTAATGATTTCATTTTTTTGCTCATGTAGTGCATTTAAATCACATTCTAAACATAAGCATATGAAAAAAACATATGCGTGTCCGAGATTTTAAGTTTTTCATTTACCGAATATCAATAAAGCCCAATTTCCTAACTAGATTTTGGGCTTTTTTAATTAAAAAAACAAATATACGTCAAAAAGCTTTAAAATGTCAATTTTTTGTAGTACTTTTATAATATGGAAAATACGATAAAGAAAGTTCAGACTGAGACTATGTATGAAGTCGAATTCAGTGGAGAATTATACTCTGTCACACACTTAGAAGACGCAGATTCAGACAGCGGTTGCACATCTTGGGAAGTTTATGATGACTTCGGTGATGTAGTAAATACACAAATGGAATCGAAGATAATTGAGTTTGTAATAGAAAATATATGATTGCTTTGAAGATAAGCTAATCATTCTCACAAGATTTCATTACTTTTATAATATACTAAATCAATCAATGATTATGACACAAAAAAGATATGTAAAATGCATAGACACTGGCGATAGGCTAGGTCTTACGTCAAGTAAAGAATACGAAATTATAAGAGAAGAAATTACACCTGATTTTAAATATTATCAGATAAAAAATGATCATGATGTGATTACTTCCATATTCCAACACAGATTCTCAGCGCCATACACAAAACCTGAAGTAGACCCAAAAGATCTTGAGATTGCACAACTAAAAAGTCAAATTATAAAATTAGAATCAGCTATGTTAGAAATTAAAAAATCAAAGACTCAAGTAGAGATTGAACAACGGTACGGAGTTCTATTATATCCAAATGTAGTAGGATTTCATCTTAGTGTGATCAATTGGTATGAAAAGACAGGTCGACTCTCTACTAAGCAAGTAGATCGCCTTAAGAATCCCATGTTTAAAATCCCAGGAGTTTCACTATAAAACAAATAATATGAAGATCAAAATATTACCATATATACACAAGTGTTGGTCTTGGAGTGGCTTTAAACAGCTTTGTATAACTCCGGCGATATACTTTACACATTCTAGAAAAGGCAACTTTATAGAGACAGGGGTTTACACTGATCTTTGGATTATCTCGATGAATTTTCTTGCGTGGGATTTTGGAATACAAATTTACAGGGATTTAAAATAATAATATGAATACAGCAAGACAGAGCATAGTAGAAAAAATAAATGCGCATACTCGATTTGAACTCACTCATGAAGAACTAGAATTTATAATAGAGAATTGGTGTACGACTCATTCTCAACATCTTTCGACTGCGACTCTTAGGTTCAATAGTGACAAGGGCATTTATGTAGATATAGTATTAAATAAAGATTCAATATTTAAACATTTTTAAGACATGGAAAATCAAAACTCAGTAGCGTTTGTAGCAAAAATCTCAGAGATAAAAGAAATCCCAGGAGCTGATAATATAGAACAAGCATTTCTAGGAGGATGGTCTTGCATAGTAAAAAAAGGTGCTTATAAAACAGATG
>JBAXSM010000066.1:0-2996 GCA_037130715.1 Candidatus Absconditabacteria bacterium | reverse complement strand
CTTTATGAGACTCGCTATATAGTATAGTTTGCTTTTTGAGAATGTAGTCCAGCTCAAACAATTCATAAAGAACCAAAATCATTGACTACTTTTTCTCACTAAATTACTCTTCTTCCTCTCCATCGAGGTGTCTAGATATCATAGGCATAAAGCGGAAATATTCCAATACTTGTAGACCTGTAAATCTTCCAATAAAGATATTGAGAATCAATATCAAAATTATGATTTCTGGATAAGAAAGCAAGAGGTGTTTGAGCCATATTCGATTGAGTAATCATCGTACAACAAATGAAATTACTAAGAATTCTCCAAATGATAATATCCATCATAAATTAAATATTTTGAATCATTCGTTAAATACTTTATCCGTGACGATAATGATAAATACGATAGGAAATAATGAGAAGACTGTAGTAAATATGTCGATATCAATCAGATTTGTCTTGAATATACTATCTAATGATACAAGTGTTATTAGTAGTAGAAAATAGAGTATAATAAGCATCGTTGTCTTTGCATTGTGCAACAGGTATATTTTTTTACAAAAGAGATTGGTTACGATTTTTGCGATTGCTCAGATACACAAGAGTCACAGACTAATTGGAATACCTAATGCTGCTATTGAAAGTGCAAAAAGTATTGGACTATATATTCCAAATGATGAAAATCCAATAACTTGTCTAAATATACTTACAATGAGAGCTCCTACACTCAAGAGTAATATAATTGCAATTAAATCAATCGGGAATCCATTGGAAATCAAATTATCTATCAAATAAGAAATCAGAAATAATTTGGGCGTTTCTTGAAATGTAAGGGAAAAATTGGTGATGTACGTTTCGTCTGTAATCTTTTTTTCAAAAGAAAGCGCAGTCATAAAGTTTAACAATTCATCTTGGGGAAGTGTATATATTTTTTCTACTCAGATGAGTTTGATATATTTGGCTAGAGTTCTTTTGAGAAAGTTCTTGTTGATGTCTGTTATGAGGTATATTGTTTTATCTTTGAGTCATATATTCTGATTGGTATTCATTTTACCTAATATCTGGAATATCCCATCGAAATTATTTGTATTTATGATGATGATTTGACTCTGTTTAATAGTGTCTAAGGCTCCATTGATCTTAGTTATAAACTCTTCTTCAGAAAATGTTTTTCTATCTTCCAAGATGACGGGATTAAATAAAATCGTATGTTTCTCAAAATTTTCAGAAAATCCAAGACTGAGTCATTCATTTTCTGTTCCTAAATAGGTAATAGCTGATTTGTAATATGTGGTTTTACAGTTTCCACCTGTATTTTGGCAAATTGTGTTTTTGATTGGTAGGGGACCCACATCTTTTGTGGTTGGTTTTGCAAATCATATCCCCACAAAGAGCGCTGTAAGGAGAAGAATATTTAGATATTTTTTCATAAGAAAAGAGAGCAAATAAATTTACTCTCTATTTAAATGATTTGGTTGATGGATTCAAGAGAATTGGTCTTATTTCTGTTGTAGTAATTTATTTAATATTCTAATGTCTTCTAGTTTTTGGATATCTTTTTTCTGAATCGTTTCTATATTGCTATTTTTATATACTCAATTCTCTTGTAATACCACTGTAAGTGTGCTTAAAGATGATTTAATTACCTTTCCTTTTTTCCAATTACCCTTAGCATCTTTAAATGAAATAATATGTCATATTTTGAGATTATCTTTGTTTTTTAACTCTTGTCGTTTTTCTTCTTGATAGTATTTACCTCTATATTTCTTGTATTTTACCATAGTAAATAAATCTACAAGAGCTTTTTTTTCTTGATCAGTATATTCTTTCATCCCATTAAATCTGAAATCTCACTTGAGAAGGTTTTCTTCTATATTTGTCTTTCACGTTTCCGATGCTTTCTTATTAAATGCTCAAGCTCATTCTTTGAGTTTTATATTAAATACTTTATCTACAAGTTTATTATAATTAATATTATTACTATCTCATCATAGCTCTTTAAAGAGCTCATCTAAAGTAAATATATCTTCAAATGAAACCTTCGCGGACATGGCTTTTCTATAAAAGATCGCTCTTTCTTCATCAGAAGGTAGTGATTTTAAATATTCTACTAATTTTTTTTCACCTCTAAAATATATCACATCTTTTCTATTTGATCAGGGCATATCTCGAGGATAATATCCCTTTACTCTTTGTGTGAGATTAAATGCTAACGTTGATATTTTATTGTCATTAATCTCACTTTTGTTGTTTAATTTCTTTAATACTCTGATCAATTTATACGAATCTTCGAAATTATAATTTTCTCATATAAATACAGATATAAATGTATCGTTGGGAGTAATCACATAATTATCTAAACTATATTTTAATAATCATTCATTTAATTTTGTAATTCACTCTTCGATATCTTCATATCATGATCCAGCCATTAATAATTTATTTTTTTCTTGATTGTCAGATCTAATCATATGTCCTCAATCTTCATGACCAATTGTAGTAAGTATTCTACTAAAAACATCTTCTTTTTTGTCTGGATATTTACGTACTTTAGTTTGAAAATCTGCACTATATGCTGTCTTTCATTTCTCTTGTTTTTGTCCTCGTTGAATATTTGGATAAAAATTTGTTTTTATATGTTCGGTTGCATTCATAATTTCATCTATAGATAGTTTCCCTTTTAAATTATCTCTTGGTATTTTTGGAGGACTATATGTTTGGATGTCATCTTTGAACTTATTTAGAAAGTTTTGGAATATTTGTTGTTCTTCATGACTTATTTTATCTTTGTTTTTGTTAAATGTATGATTACATAGAGATACTATTGTTTGTCTCTCTTTTTCATTGTTGCTAATTTTTTCTCAATATATTTCAGTTTGAAGATATTCTATCTCTCTTAGATATTCTGTTTTCTCTTCAGCTGATGTTTCTCTTATTTGAGATTCTTGTTTTTGTATATCAAACTCATTGTTTTCAACTAAAATTTTATATCCACTTTTTTCAGCCTCAAAT
>JBAXSM010000065.1:0-3008 GCA_037130715.1 Candidatus Absconditabacteria bacterium | reverse complement strand
TAATTAGAAATTTACATAAATAGAAAATCGCAGTTGGGAGGCTGCGATTTTTTGTATTGTATTTTATAAATTTATTGGAATGATTTTATTTAAATCTGAAATAAAATGAGAATTATCGGTAAAGAGAATTGTATGTATTCCTAATTTTTCTGCGGCATCTAGGTTCTCTTGTTTGTCATCTATAAAGATACATTCATCTGGTTTTACATTTAACTTTTTAAGAATTGATATATAGTCTCTTTCATCTGGTTTTTTCATTTTATCTTCACAGAAAATCTCCTTAGCATCAAATACTTCATAGTATTTTTTAGGAATTAATATATCATTTGATAAATGAAATTGTGTAGATAGGATACCTAACTTATATTCTTTATTCTTTAACTCTAATATCCAATCATATAACTCATTATTTTCTATCGTATTTTGTTCATAAATAGTGTTAAATAATTTCTCTGTTTCTTTTGAAGAAATATTTAATTCTTTACTCATACGTTCTGTAGTCTCTTCTTTGTTTATGTCTCATCTTGAAGATGCCATATAAATACTAGATAAGTTCTGTTGAATTAGCGTTGTATCTATTCCGTGTTGGTTTATTAATAAACATAATTCACGAAATGAGGATAAGAGATGTTTCTCTTTGTTTTTCTTTGGTAGGAACAGCACACCTCATACGTCAAAGATTAGAGTATTGATCTTCTGTTTCATTCTTTTTTATAAATATTTAAAACTATTTTAATCAATTTGATTAGCATATTTCCAAATAGGTATTCCATTTTTAGCATCTCGATCAATCTTTATGTCATCGAATCTTGTGTCTCTGAAATTATCTAATATATTAATATCTTCCTGCCCCAAGGTAAACTCTAAAGCCTCTAAATTCTCTTTGGCTCTTTCTTTATCTGATGTTTTGACCAGTGCTGATATATTTTTAGATTTGATAATTCGATTTAATAATATTTGATTTTGTGTCTTTCAATACTTCTTTGATATATCTACTAAAAAAGGGTAGTTATGATTTGCAATTTTATTACGACGAAGTGGCTGATAAGCAATGAAACGAATATCATTGTCTTGGCAATATTGTAGTATGCCAACATCTTCGTTTGCTTTACATTCGAGATTATAGAGTCATTCAAATGTTTTGATATCAAATTGTTTGTGAAGTGTTTTCAGTTGATCAATATTCAAATTACATGCTCAGAGATATCTCACTTTCCCTTTTTTTACAAGTTCTTGCATATGGTAATATGTTTCTTGAATTCATAGTTTCGAAACTGTTGGACTATGCATCTTGTATTCATCTACAAAATCTAATCACATAATATCTAAATATGTATCGAGTTGTTGTTCAATATCTTCAGGTTTCTCTACAAAATTTTCAACTTTGACGCTAATATAGATAGTCTCACGAGGTATCTGTTTAAGAAACTTTCATACAAATTTCATTGTTTCTCCTCATGCATAAATGAAGCTAGCTTCAATATAATTTTGTCAGTTTTTATATTGGTATATCAATGATTCCATATCTTTTGCATTATCAAAAATACTGTTTCATTCTTGTGACTCAGCCTCATATCTATTTGCTCACAATCCATATGTTCAGATTGCTAAGGGGTGTAAATCTTCTATCTCAAGCATCTTTTACTACTTGATTAAAACTTATCTCACTTTTAAAGATTCTTTTGCAATCATATATTCCTCATCAGTAGGAATTACTACAATCTTTGTGTTTAGAAATTTTATTTTTTTAGTAACGAGTTGGCGAATCAGTTTCCCTCTTTCTCAAATAGTTCAGCTGAAGATGATGGCGTCAATTTTTCCGTTTTCGAGTGCTGCGTATGATCCTACGTATTTGATGATACTATTTACAAATATGGTGATGGCTAGTTTCGCTTTGGGATCAGTGTGATAATTTTCAATGAGTGTTTTCATATCACCTGTGGATTCTGAGAGGGCGAGAAGTCCACATTCTCTGGTGAGCATATTTTCTACTTGAAGTCCTGTCATTCCTTTTTGATTGATGAGATAAGTGATGACACCTGGATCGATACTTCCTGATCTTGTACTCATGACGAGTCATTCTACGGTTGTGAATCAGAGTGAATTATTGATGCTTTTACCGTTTTTCGTTAAGTTGATGCTTGCTCCATTTCCGAGGTGACAGGTGATGATAGTCTGCTTTTTATTTTTTTCTGATTTGATGTAGGTCTCTCGTAAATATTTGTGAGATGTCCCATGAAATCCATATTTTCTAATACGTTCCTTTTTGTAATATTTACTAGGAATCGCATACAAAAAATCTTCTGCTTTGATGGTATGATGAAACGCTGTGTCAAAGACTGCGATTTGTTTTGCTTTAGGAAATTTTTTGCTACATATTTCTATACCCAGACGATTGAGTGGGTTATGAAGTGGTGCGATTGGTTCCAGTTGTTCTATGGTTTTCAACACCTTGTTTGTAATAATTACTGCTTTCGTAAAAAACTCTCCTCCATGAGCGACTCTGTGTCCAATTATTGTAATTGCATTTCTTTGTTCAGGAGAGAGATCATGCAGTATTTCTTCAATAGCTGTTTCATGGTTTTTGATATTCTCTTTGTATCCTTTTGTAATGCACACGAGTTTTGTAGAAAATAAGGCATATTTCACAGAGGAGCTTCAACAATTAATAGTTAAGATCATGACCTAAGAGTACAGAATAAATTAATATAGCATGTGTACTTTTTCTCCTATTTTGATTCATCGTTTATCAGTTAATCATTCGTTAATTTCCAAGACGTAAGATGCCGGTCCTTGTGGTTCATATGTAGCACAGATCTCTGTTGTACATGGTGTGGCATGCTTTATGTCAATTATCTCATGTTGCTTGTTTATTCGAATCATATCCAACGGGATAAGCGTGTTTTTCATTCGAAATATATAAGTATCTTCTTTATCAAACTTAAATAACATTCCGGAAGTCGGCGAGAAGGTCCAGCCGGCGGCGCTGGCGTTCGACATCCTGCGCC
>JBAXSM010000064.1:0-3356 GCA_037130715.1 Candidatus Absconditabacteria bacterium | reverse complement strand
TCTTTATCGTGGGCGGTATCATTCATGCATTCGTGAATAACAAACGCTGGTTCCATAATTTGCTCGATTTCTTGGGACTTGTCTCATGTATAATTATGCTATTACTTGTCTGTGAATATCATAATAATCCAGCTTTGCTTCGGATTTGTATAGGAACTTGGGTTGTCTCTCTGATTATTTACCTTTTTGGAACGCTTGAGAGGAAGCCATATCAAAGCGGACTTCTTTCCAACAATAAAGCATTACCAAGAGAAATAAGAAGAGATCTCAGATCGAGAGGAAAATAATATTATTCAAGAATAAGGCGTCGCAGTTTCTGTGACGTTTTTTCTAATATAAAATTCTCTTGCATTTCCCCAAAATTCCACTATACCTACCCCATAGGTATATTTATACATATTAGGTCAGACAATGAAAAAGAATCAACAGAAAGTGTTAATATCTCTAAAAAAAGCGAGAAGCACATTAGACAAAGTAATCGAAATGATAGAAAAAGATAAATATTGTATTTCTGTCATTCAGCAAAATTTAGCGGTCATCTGACTCGTCAAATCTACTAATCTTCAACTCCTTGAAGATCATCTCTCTTGTTGTTTCGTAGATGCAGCCAAAAGCAATGATCACGAAAGACTCGATGATATGGTACAAGAAGTCCTTACGATTGTAAAAACAGCTCAAAATAAGTAAGACATTCTGTGTCATCTCCGCTTTGTCAGTTGCGGCGGAGATCTAACTATCAATTTGGATTCCCGCCCCAAATGCTTTAAGCGGGAATGACATAACAACACAATATATTTACTCTACAATAATATATGAAAAAACTTTTAGCTTTAGTCGCTTTGTTGGTCTATATGCTCAACATCAGCTCGCTTGTTCATGCGAGTACGATGGGATTTTTTCATAACGATGATCATCAAGCTATGGGGCACTGTCACGAGCAATCATCTTCAAAGCAAACACCAAATATGGATTGTTGTGAATTGGTGGTATCTAGTGATTATAACGTAGTAGACATAAAAATAAAATCTGTATATAAACTACTTTCGTTTGCAATATCTCCCGTACATATTCCTACGGACGTTCTTCTTGATAAGATAGCTCTTTATAAACCAGATTTTTCTCTCCATCCTTGATGGGATCCAGATATCAAGTACCAAAAATTTTCTGATTTAATGTGAATTGTAGTAGACTTAGCATAGGAAAGGACTATATAAATCCTTATTTATCCTGTACTATAAACTATGAAAAAGACACAAATAAATGTCAAAGGAATGCACTGTAATTCCTGCAAACTCTTGCTCGAAAAATCACTAGCTCCGCTACAAAACGTGGAATCAGTACACGCAAATTTTTCAAAGTGAACAGTGACTATTGATCATCAGAAACCACTAAACACTGATGAAATTAATCAAATCATAGAAGACTGTGGATATCAAGTGACTGAATCTAAAGTCTCTCGCCCACGACTCAGCCAAAATATTAAAGATTATAAAATTATGATTCTAAGCTTATTGGGATTTGTTTTTTTATATTTTATTCTCAGCAAAACAGGGTTTCTCAATTTCAATCTCAATGGAAACTCCCCATCTTTGTGACTCGTTGCATTGATATGATTGACCGCAGGATTTTCAACCTGTATGGCGATAGTTGGAGGATTGGTTCTCGCTATTTCAGCGAAACAAAACAAAGATCACGAAGAATTGTCGTTCTGACAAAAAATAGTTCCACATCTTTGGCTCAATGTCGGAAGAATTGTGGGATTTGGAATCTTGGGAGGATTCTTAGGATTGTTTGGATCTGTGATCAGTGTGTCTCCATTTGTAATGTCGGTCATGACACTCGTCATCGGAATCGTGATGCTCTTGCTCGGAATCAATTTAACAAATATCTCACCTAGATTAAGCGCAATATCCTTGACCTTACCGACAGGAACATGGTTTAAAAACAGTGATATAAAGACAGTAAAATCTGAATCTGGAAAGCGTTGGAAACTCCTCATTACGGGAGCATTGACGTTCTTCTTGCCATGTGGATTTACCTTTGCTATGCAGATGTATGCAATTGGGACAGGAAGTTTCTGGATGGGAATGGCTGTGATGTCATTGTTTGCAATTGGTACTTTGCCTGGGCTTCTCAGTATTGGAAGTTTGACGAGTATATTTAAAGGGAAAAAAGCCCAGGTCGCATATCAAGCAATTTGAGTTTTGGTGATTCTCTTTGGATTATTTAATGTCTCAAATGCTTATGGTGTCTTAAAAACTAAGATTCCTTCGACACCTACGACAACAATCCAAGATCAAACAGTTACGACGATCAATATGACCTACTGAGAAAATCAACTCTCACCAAACGTGATTGATCTCGAACTATGAAAAAGATATAAGATCGTGGTAGAAGATCTGGTTGATATTTATAGCTGTCTCAACACACTCTATATCCCAGGACTAGATGAAAATTACAAAGAACTCAAAAAATGACAAAAAGTTGAATTCAATATAGATGCAACCAAACCAGGAGAATATAAGTTTGTCTGTGCAACTATGTGAATGTATCAGTGATCTACAATAAGTATTAAATAGCTATTTATCTTCTATATATTTCAAATGAAAAAAACATGAAAGATTATTAAATCACAAATCGGAATTATATTGATCGTATTGCTTGTTGGTTCTGCATTGGGATATGCCTTCTTCGGAAGATCTCACTCAAGAAACAATCAAGATATATCATCTACACAAGCAGTTTCACCATTGGGTGATGCAAAGTGAGTAAGTTGTGGAATTGCTCCTAAATGAACACCTACTGGATGATGTGGAATGATGGGTGGAAATAGAACACAAACTACATCTTCACAACCTGTAGTTCAAGCTGATCCTCAGGCTCAACTCATCACTATGAATTACGAAGAATCTGGATTAACTCCCGCTACTATAAACGTAGAAGCTGGTAAATCATATACTATTGTCATCAAAATAAATAAAGATGTAGTTGGATGTATGAATACTATTTCTATTCCAGGATTAGATGAAAATATCCAAAATGTGAACAAATGATCTATATTGACGTTCAATATCAAACCTACAAGCGCAGGAACATATGAATTCAAATGTGCTATGGGAGTATCTCATGGTGCAAAGATTATAGTGAAATAACGTTTCTTTCTGTCATTCCCGCTTTGTCAGTTGCGGCGGGAATCTAATTTGGATCTCCGCCCCAATTTCGTTAGGCGGAGATGACACAGTATTTATCCCGGATATATCCGGGTTTGTTTACTATAAATTATACCTACGGGGTAGGTATCTTTAATCTCTTATTCTCTATCATGGCTCAAATTACTCTATCAATACCAGAGATTC
>JBAXSM010000063.1:0-3598 GCA_037130715.1 Candidatus Absconditabacteria bacterium | reverse complement strand
AGTAAGGCATGTGTTCATACAATAATATGAATTTTACCATCAAGAAGGTCTGCCTTTATTTTTTCTTTTTGGCTTTTGGGCAATGCTCATGTGAGAAGTTCTACACGAATTCATAGTGGTAATAATAATTTAGCTAATGTCTTATGATGTTGATTTGCTAATACCTCTAGCGGTGCAAGAAAAACTGATTGAGCTCCTTGATAATTATGTAGATAATAAGCTGCAATTGTTGCAACGATTGTTTTTCAACTTCACACATCTCATTGAAGAAGTCTCATCATTGGTTTTTCACTATGAATATCATCAATAATTGCTTTAGTTACTTTTTTTTGTGCATTAGTTAATGCAAAAGGTAGATTTTCCAAGAAAGATTTAATCAGATCTCGTTGTGGTAGATCTGCTCCTGTTTTGTTTGATTGTGCTTGGTAATTTAGTTTATGAATACGTGCATATAACTGTATTCTCAGTAATCTATCAAAGAAGATTCTTTGGAGTGCTTTTTTTGCGTGTGTTTTTGTTTTTGGATAATGAATTTGACGTATCGTTTCTTGTACAGAAATAAGCCCGAATTTTTCTATAAATTCTTTAGGTAGATACTCTGTAAAAATGTTGTCTACATTGTCTAAAACTCATCGTATTTTTTGGGCAAATCGTCCTGGTTTTATCCCATTGAGCTCAGAATAGATTGGATAGATTCTTCCTGAGTTATACTCCATTTTGGGCTCATCTACTCATAATTCTTCACTTCTAGTTTCAATTATTTCTGGATGAGAGAATAATATTTTCCCATATTTGAAGCTAGGTTTCCCTATAATAATATATCGATGATCTTCTTGAATTTTGCTTGCAAGAAATCATGAATTGAAAATAGATATATATCAGATATTCCCTTTTATATCTTCAAATTTTATATCATAGATTTTTTTTCCACCTCTTGAAAAGAATTTCTTTGCCACAATATGTCATTTGGTTGTAGTCATTCATTTCTCATCGTATATCAAGGCATCTAATGTGTTCATGTTTGTCCTATCTTCATAGGTTCTGGGAAAATATTGCAAAAGATCCTTAGGATTTTTGATTCCATTTTTTGCCAATAAATTGATGTATTTTGGCGTCGTTCTGAGTAAATCTTTGAATGTTTCCATAAAGGGATACTATCTATTTGCTTTGCTAAGTCAATTTTTTTTCCAATTGCAATTCTTTTGGATTTTAGTATATTTAAATTTAGTCTTTATTCTCTATATTTTGGATACATGAAGAAAGGAGTTCTCTTTTTTTTGGCCTTTGTATTGCTTATGAGTTGAATTTTACAAATTTATCAAAGTAATATTTTTTCTTCAAATACTGAAGTTGTTGATACCGCTAAAACAACATCTCTTAATACCTTTCTTGCTCAATATCGTAGTGGTGATTTTTCTAAAATACAACTTACTGATTGAGTAGATTTGGTTGGATATCATTTTGTTTCTACGTGAGAGACTAAACCACTTACTACTTTTACGCCAGCCGTTATCAAAACTCATTATACCACATTTACTACAAAAAAACCCGTTGATACATCACTTTCTGAATTGGGAATTAGTTTGACGTGATCAACAATTCTGACTATTGATTATACCACCCAATCATTTTTTCAAAAACTTCTTGAAGATGTCTGACCTTTGTTGTTGTTTCTTGTAATCTTCTTGGTATGATTTAAATTTCTTATGCCGAAGTGATGATCTGGATTTCCATTTGCTATTAAGGTTGGTAAACTTGATACAAAATCTAAAAGTTCTACAAAATTTTCAGATGTTGCCGGTATGGATGAAGTTAAACAAGAATTATCTGAGATTGTTGATTATCTAAAACATCCTCAAAAATATCATAAAGTTTGAGCAAGACATCCTAAATGAGTTCTTCTTTTTGGAGAACCAGGATCAGGTAAAACACTTTTGGCAAGGGCTGTGGCTTGAGAATCAGATGTTCCATTTTTTAGTGCATCTGGATCTGAGTTTATGGAAATGCTTGTCGGTATGTGAGCAGCCAAAGTAAGAGAACTCTTCAACAAAGCTAAGGCAGCTGGTAAAGCTATTATCTTTATTGATGAAATTGACGCGATAGGTAGAAAAAGATGAATTTGACAAACGTGAGGTCATCAGGAGCAAGAACAAACATTAAATCAGATTCTTACTGAAATGGATGGGTTTGATAAAACAACCAATATTATTGTCATTGCTGCAACCAATAGACCAGATATCTTGGATTCAGCATTACTTAGAGCAGGAAGGTTTGATAGAAAGGTTATGGTATCTAGACCGACATATGAAGAAAGAATTGCTATTTTTGATTATTATCTTAAACATAAAAAAGTAGATGCGTCTGTACTTATTGAATCATTGGCCAAAAGAACTAGTGCTTTAGTGGGTGCTGATATAGAAAATATTGTAAATGAAGCATCTCTTAGAATTGCAAAGGATGAAAGGACAGTCTTGGAGTATCAAGACTTTGAATATGCTCTTGAAAAAGTTCTTATGGGCCCTGAAAAAAAAGTGAAATCTATGAATGAACAAGAAAAACGTATTGTTGCTTTTCATGAATTGGGACATGCTGTTACTTCGTATTTATTACCACAGGCAGATCCTGTAGAAAAGATTTCTATTGTTCGTAGATGATATGCACTTTGAGTTACTTGGATGACTCCGGAAGAAGATAAAAATCTTTATTCTAAACAAAAATTTCTTGAACAAGTTGTTTCTTTGCTTTGATGAAGAGCAGCGGAAGAAGTATTCTTTGGCTTAGATGAGATAACTACTTGAGCATCTAATGATTTTGAGAAAGCAACATCTATTATTACTGATATGCTTGTTAAATATGGTATGGATCAGGAATTGGGACCAATTAATTATGTGGATCCACAACAATCAGAATTTAATCTAAATAAACCGTATAGTGAGAAAACAGCTGAACTCATTGATCAAAAAATAAAAACCTATGTGTTTGCGTGTTATGAACAAGCTAAAAAACTTTTGCAGGACAATAAATCTGTTCTTGAATCTCTTTCTGTACACCTCTTGGAGAAAGAATACTTAACAAAGGAGGAATTTGAATCAATGATGAAAAAACTTCTACAAAAATAATCCCTTTATTTATATATCTTTCGTATGGCTTCTTCGTTTTTTGTTCTTGATTGGTATACCAATAAATATGTGACTGTTGTTGCTGATGATCTAACTTTTTTGAAGGCTTTAGTTCCTGGAGATAAGATTGTATATAATCTTCTCGATCAATATTGAGTTAGTTCCTTATCTGTAGGGACCTATATGCCTCATCAAGTACAAACAGATAGAAAATGAACATTTGCTCGTCTTTTGAGTGATGAAGAAAAAATATTTTTTGAAGAACAACAACAATTTGCTCTCAAAATTTTCCCTTTATTCAAAAAAAAATTCAAGGTTGCATTTCCTTGATCTACTCCCGTGACTGCAAGATTTCAAATTTTTAATGATCAGATTTATTTCTATTTTTATTCAGAAGAAAGATATGTCTTTACCGATTTTGTTAAAGATTTGAGACAGCGTTTAGATAAAAATATATTCTTGTTTCAAATATGAGCTAG
>JBAXSM010000062.1:0-3933 GCA_037130715.1 Candidatus Absconditabacteria bacterium | reverse complement strand
GATGTTTTTTCTGATTGAACAAATTCCTGTGAAAATGAAAACTTTAATTGTATAACAATTAACAGCGTAATCAAAATAATAATTCGTTTATAAAACTTCATATTAAAAATATTGTATTACAAAATTTAGAAGGTAGAGATATTGAGAAACTTAAATGAAGATGTGGTAAGCTCAAATGTTGCTTGATTTATGAGCTTGATTTATATACAGAAGAAAGTAAAAAATATCCTCATAAATGAACTCATGTCTGTTGAAAAAATCCTGGTGATTTCTGTGGATTTGTGACATCTTATAGTATTATGACTGGTGATGTTACGGTAAGAACCGATGATGGGGTTTTGCTTAGAGTTCCTGTTGCTCAGTTGTCAGTTGCTAAAAAAAATACGACATCTTCAAACAAAAAAGAAGTTTAAATTGTACTATTTATTTCGTTCTTTTGATTATGATCAAATTTTGAGTTAGTTCCTGGATTATTTTGAGTGCTATATTATTAGTATTTCCTATCGGATTTCTCTTATATTTTTTGTATACATTTGCTGCTAAATATGTGCTTCAGTTCTTTGGATCACTTCGTGATAAAAAAATGATGTATAAGATCAAAGAAGAACTTGTAGATAGTAATATTATCGAAGAAGAATTACATGAATTTCATGAGGAAGAGGAGGATCTTTCTGAAGAAGAACTTTTGTCTGTGCCGTTTAATGATTCGTGAAATGATCTCTTAGAAAAAGCAGATGTTGATGATGTTTTTGATACACCAGCTGTAGAAGAAGACTCTTATGAAGACAAGGAACTTGTTAAAAAGAAAAAGAAAGATATAGAGAAAATAGTTTATCAAGCTTTGGTTCTTAGAAAAGAGTGAAAATTAGATGATTATGAGAAAAAAATTATTGAATGATTAGCCATTGATTCTGAAGATAGAGATCTTAATAAATTGCTTGCAGATTATTATTTCAATTTATGAAATTATAAAAAAGCTCTTTCTTTGCTTAAGAAAATTGTTGAGTTAGATCCTACTGATCATAAAGCTATTTGGCAAATTTGAGAAATGTATTTAATTAGTTGAGATTTTGAAACAGCTGAATTGCTCGTTGATAAGGCAATATCTCTCAATCAATCAAATCCAAAATATTATATTAGTTTGGTTGAGATATTATATAATACAGAAAGAAAAGTAGAGGCTGTAGATGTTATGGAAAAAGTAGTTAAATTAAGACCAACTAATACTGTATATTTATTGACATTGGCAGATCTTTATTTTGAAATTCAAAACTTTGATATTGCTAAAAAAAACTATTTTAGAGTGTTGGAGTATGAACCAACTAATGAAAAAGCAAAATCTAAATTAAAATCTTTGACGTAATACTTTTATTCTGTTTTTTGTTTTGATATGAAACCAACTTTGCTTGTATTGGCTGCTGGAATGGGAAGTCGTTATTGATGATTAAAACAACTTGATTCTTTTGGTGCATATTGAGAATTATTGATTGAATATTCTATCTATGATGCTATTCGTGCGTGATTTGGTAAAGTGGTCTTTGTGATTCGTAGAGATCTTGAACAATTGTTCTACGAAAAAATTGGACACTTAGAACAACAGATACACGTGGAATATGTTTTTCAAGATACTATCTTTGATTTGAATGGTGTACATTATGGTGAACATCGTACTAAACCTTGGTGATCTGCACAAGCTCTTTTGGCATGAGCATCTGTAATCAATGAACCATTTGCGGTGATTAATTCAGATGATTATTATGGTCCAGATGCTTATGTTCAACTTGCAAAATTTTTACAGCAAGATCTCACAGAAAATAATCTTGCTATGGTTGGATATGTATTATGAAATACCTTGTCTGACCATGGAACGGTAAATAGAGGAGTTTGTGTATTAGATGAAAAACATCAATTGGTTTCTGTAGAAGAATGCTATGCTATTGCTAAGAATGATGCATGAAAAGTAGTAGATAAAGCATGAAATGAACTTTCTATGGATACTATCGTTTCTATGAATTTCTGGGGATTTCATCCAAATATTTTCCCTGCATTAGCCAAAGAATTTGAAATATTTATTACAGAAAATAAAGAAAATCCAACTGTGGAATTCTATTTGCCTTGATTTGTAGATATGCTCTTGCATCGTGGATCTGTTTGTCCTGTATTGGTTAGTAAAGATTCTTGGTGTGGAGTTACTTATCCTGAAGATAAGCCTAAGGTAGCAGAAACTTTGTCTGGATTTATTGCTGAATGACGTTATCCACCAAAATTACGAGCTTAAATTTGTATACATTGTGGAAAATAATGTGGAAAAAATGTTAGAAACCCAGTTCTCACCTAATATTATATAAAAATCTCTTGAAAAACAGTATCTAAAAATTATATCATGGATACTGTTTTTTTATTCCATGTTTTTTGTTATGGTTAGTTTGGAAGATATTAAATTACCACCACACAATATTGATGCAGAAAAAGCCACCTTATGTGGTATTTTGATGGATAATGAATTGATGTATGTTTGTGATGGACTTGGTTTTCAATCTGAGGATTTCTATCTCAAAGAACATGCTTCTATTTTCAAAGCTATCAAATCTCTTTGGTTAGCTCGTAAAACTGTTGATGTTCTTACTGTTTCTGATCAATTGGTCAAAGATGGTCTTTTGGATGTTGTTGGTGGGACAGATTATCTTTATGAACTTTCTGGTTTTTTGTTGACCTCATCTGCAGCAGATGAATATATAAAAATTGTAAAGGAAAAAGCAATTCTTAGAAATATTCTCAAAGTTTCTCAAAGAATCATAGGTGATGTATATGAACAAAAGGAGACTTTTGATATTTTGCAAAATATTGAAAAAAGAATATTTGATCTTACACAAAATACGCTTTCTGATGAGGTTCATAGTATCAAAGAACTCTTGGATCAGAGAGTAGAGGAGTATATGGATTTTGTAGATCATCCAGAAAAAATTAATGAGAAAAAAGTGCTTGCTGGATATCATAATTTAGATGAAATGCTTGGATGATTTAAACCTTGAGAACTTATTATTGTGGCAGCTCGTCCGAGTATGGGAAAGACAGCTTTTGCAATCAATCTCCTTGAACATATGGCTGTTAAACAAAAGAAATCTATTGCGTTTTTCTCTCTTGAAATGTGAGCTGAACAGATTGTAGATAGAATTCTCTCTATGGTTTCTCGTGTTTCTATGATCAAAATTACCAAATGAAGATTAGAATCAGATGATTTTTCTAATATTGGAGAAGCTATGGAATCTCTTTCTGGTACTAAAGTTTTTATAGATGATAAAGGATCTACAACAATTCCTCAAATAAAATCAAAAATAAGAAGGCTGAAAATCAAAGAAGGATTGGATTTGGTGATTATCGATTACCTCCAATTGATGAGCGGTTCTTCTACTGGGTATGCTGGTAATAGAGTACAGGAAATTGGTGAAATTTCTAGATGACTCAAAGAACTTGCTAGAGAACTAGGAATTCCTATTATCGCCTTATCACAGTTGTCTCGTGAAGTTGAAAAAAGAGTTGATAAGAAACCTATGCTCTCTGATCTTAGAGAATCTGGGTCTATTGAGCAAGATGCAGATGCAGTAATGATGATTCATAGAGAAGATTACTATGATCCAGATACCGATAAAAAAGGATTGACTGATATTTGTATTAGAAAAAATAGAAATGGTCCGGTTGGTGAAGTTGAATTGATGTTCCACAAAGAAACTATGAAATTTGTCGAAACAGGAAAGGTTGGTCATGGTGAATAACAATAATTTTATTTTGCTCTTTGTGATATGAAATTACGTTTTTTATGAGTATTTGTAGTATTGGCTTCTTTCGTGTCATTTGCACATGCAGAGATAGACCCGCTCAATCTTCCTAGACTTACTCAGTATGTTACAGATTTTGCGGGTGTAATGAATTCTA
>JBAXSM010000061.1:0-4366 GCA_037130715.1 Candidatus Absconditabacteria bacterium | reverse complement strand
CAATCCATTTGCTGCTTCAACAGAGACTGTAGAGACTCCTGTACAAGAAATACAAAGTTTTGAGGATCTTAATTTACCTCAAGAAGAACCTGTTGTAGAAACAGCTCCAGTAGTTGAAGAAGTACTACAAGAAGAAATTTCCATTAGTCCTTTCGAACAAGAGCAAGCTCCAGTAGTTGAAGAAACTCCCGTTGCAGAACTACCAATCGAAGAAACACTACCAGAAGAAATTGCTGTTGTAGAAGAGACTATTCCTGAAACTCCAGTAGTTGAAGAAACACCTGTAGTTGCAGAAACAGCTCCAGTAGTTGAAGTTTCAGATATCAGAGCAAAATATAATGAACTCGCTAATAATATCACTGTACTCAATACAGGTAGCGAAGAAGCTATTACTATTGTTGGTTCCAATACAGATACCACTCATGTAGAATATCGTTTTACCAAAGAAGATGATATCTTGGAAGTTACAAGAATCGAACTTGCCAAAGATACTGATGAATCCACTGAAAATATCATTGCTTTTGTCGCTGATGGTGATGAAGGACAAATTCAAGTATTCTTGGATGATACCCTCCTCTTTGAAGAACAAGAACTCGTTGAAGATGCTAAGAAAAAAATGCAAGTAATGGAAAAATTTAATAAATTTATTTTCTTGACAGCAGAGAAACTCAAGGATGTAGAAAAAGCTCGTAAAGCTCAAGAAGCTGAACTTCAAGAGAAAAGAAGACTTCAAGATATCTTTAGAAACTTCTAAGTATTAAATATATGAATCAAAAAACACCATCCAATTACGGGCGGTGTTTTTTTATTTTTTAATCTTTTATCTCATATCCTCGGTCTTTAATGTGATCATAAGTTTCTTTGATGAAAGCTTTCAATTCTACATTTCAAGCAGTTCACGTAGCATATCCATTGAGTAATTTCTTCTTGGTGATCAGATAGATTACTGATGAAGACTTTATTTCTTCAATAAGTTCTTCTGGTCATGTCAAAGAAAAAACATTGATTAAACGAAAGTTTGTTCCTCTCTGAATGGAATCCAATGATTCCCCTTCATAAAGCAAGTAATTTCCCATATATGACGGACGTAATAGTTCTACTTTATCTTTGTCTACTACTGGTTTTGTTTGATCAAAGACAAGCTCTTTGGCTAACTCTTCTCTCACTTCTCTCATAACATCTTCTTCACAAAGAAATTTGGGATAACCTGTTTCCTTATCTATAAAGTTTTCAAGATTAGCTAATGGTATTTTGAATCTTGCGTCATTCCCCTCAAAATCAAATGCTCCCAGTTCTCTGAGACTCTTTTGATCTTCGTACAGAAATGCTCCCCCACCCACAAGTCACAGTCTATGAGTTCCGTCAATAGTTTTGGATTTACTTAAAATTCAAAGCATTCTATCGTTAAACATTCAAACAACATTAGAAACAGCTATTCTGATAAGCGGAGTTTCAGAGTTTCTATCTACAGTTGAAATTGTGTTGTCTCATAGAGTATCTTCTCTCATAGAAAAAAGGGTGAATGGTAAGTTCGCCCTTTATATGTAATTATATATAAATGTCAATAGATTGTTTAGTATTTATTCATTGTTCTAGATGGTACTGGTTCCGGAACTCTTGGTGGTTGTGGAGCTCTTACTTTTGATCAAGAGTTTGCTTTTTTTATTTCATTCAAGAGTAAGGTAGCATCTGATACTTTTCCTGTACTAACTCCTGAAGTTCCTGTATTAATTACTCCTCTATCAATTATTCCTGTACTAATTACTCCTGTATTTACTTCTGGAATAGCAATCTCTGGCATAGTAGTTCATGATTCAATGCTTCATGATGCTATAGATCCTGTATCAATTGCTGGAATCTCTATATGACCTGTCATCGCACCAGTAATACTTTCTACTAATGGAATCTCAAGTCCTGTAAGCTCGCTACCTGAAAGTGGAGGAATAATCTCTCCATTTGGTCCAAACAACGATGCAGACCCATGACTTTTATCTGGTGAAGAAGTTGTAGTATTTGCTTGTTGATTAGCATATATTTGAGCTATTACACCACTCATTTGACTATTTTCTTGACGAAGTGTGTCCATTCCGCTAAGGAGAACGCCCATTTGTTGTTGCATTTCTGTCAACATACGAGTTTGATCTACAACTTGTTGAGGATCAGGAAGTCCTGGAATTGTACATCCAGCCAAGAGAGTACTCATTCAGATGAGAGCAAAAATAGGTAGTTTTTTCATCGTTATGAAAGATAAGTAAATAAATATCTTTCTTATTATATTCGATTTTATATAATAATGCAAATTTTTAGGTAAATTTTTGAGTATATATTTACCTTGCAAAGAAATCAGCTTTCCGTTATATTAGTTTCGCTTTATACTAACCGTGCCTGATGAGAATAACCTACCAGAAAGTCAAAACCGAACATCATATTTTATCAGAATTCAAAAAATTTCTTTTCATCATTGAAAAAGATCCTATAATACATAGAATCATCCCTGGTAGAATTAATAGACAACAAAAATGATCATCTGATATCTCGTTTAAAGTATCGTATCCAACCAGCAGCTGACTCAAATGTCTGATGTGCAAATGATCTACTGCTCAAGAGGTATTCTTTATCTGTGCTGCTGAGGAAACTGAGACACTTAGCCAAAAACTTCGTGATTCCTTTGATTCTTATTTATCTGACTATTTGTAATTGCTTATGCAAATTATAGGAAGTGTCATATCATGTCTTATTATTTTTTATGTGTGGAGCCGATTGCTCAGCACTGTTTTTGGTCCTCGTGCACTCAGAAAACAGCTCCTTATCAAAATTCTTATTATGGGTGTGTTGATGGTAAGTATTCTCTTTGCCTATACCTATATCACTAGCTTATCTGATTATATTTCTCGAAGTGTGGTTGCTCACTTAACTATGGAAAATTGATTAATCTTTATCTGATATTGCATCACGGGTGTTGCACTCATATTTCTGCTCTTTCATAAACGAGCATTACAAATACTTGAAATCATTGGAATTTGAGCATTATTATTCCTCGGTATTCACTTCTGAGGGATATTACTTGGATTAAATAGTATGATGCTCTATTATCTTATTTCAGCGTATGCTGAAGAGTATATGAAGTATAGTTGAAGTTCAATTGTATTCAGAGAGCACCAGGGTATTCCCAGCTCGCTTATCTTCTTTTGTATCCTTATGGGACTTGGGTTTAGCCTCGTAGAAAATGTGGTGTATCTCGCTAGCGTGCTCTTACATCACCAAAATATCGACATGGCTGCTTTTGTGTTGGGAAGATGACTTATTAGTGCACTAGTACACGTGACAGCAACAAGTACTATTGGATATCTTTCCCTCAAACTTCCTAAATCTATGAAGCTCTTTATGATCACTATTATTTGATTACTGAGTGGCGTGATTCTTCATACAACATATAATCTGAGTTTATATTATTCATTATCATATATAAGTATTCCGCTGATTATTGGATTGTTCTTTTTGATGAGTTTCTTTTTGTTTCAGAGCGACATCCTCTATTTACCTGCTGATAAAGATCCAAAAGACACTATAACAAAATAAACGTTCAAGCGTAGATATATAAAGACAAGAATCTGATTGTTTATTTATTCGTTCTATTCCACATCAAGGTAAGCCTTTTTATTTGGCATTTGGTGTGGTTTTTTTGATTTCTTTTTTTGTCCTATCTTTGTCCATTTATTTCTTTTTTTAGATATATACTATCGGCGACATAAAGTAAAGAGCGTATATGATCCTTCGATTGGGATACCGCTCTTTCTTTTATTTTTTACTGTATGTGTATGCGTATTTTTCTTCATCTATTCAAAGAATATCTCCTTAAATCAGGGTATACTAAGACTATTATTGATCGCTATATACGCTCAGTGAGTGTTTTTTTGTTGTGGTATCACGGTGATATTCATACATTATCTGATATTCATCTCCAACGTTTCTATTATTTTCTTCGTATCAAAAAATATCCTCTTGAGAAAATAAACGAATATCGTACTATTCTAGGCATATTTTCACATCTTATACAGCACCGCAGCTGAGAGGAAAATGAAAAATTTCTCTTACGAAAAAAACTCCATCTTGACGATGAAGTTTCCTCTTAGTAGATAGTACTAATAGTAATAAAAAGAGACAAAGTATGGCGGGTATGGTTAATTAAGTTGTTTTCATTTTTTTAGGATGGTGGTCTATCCCCACGTTCCCGTAGGGATACCTTGTTACGACTTAACCCCAGTCATTGATTCTCTCCTTAACCCGCATAGCGAATCTTTAGAGAGCCCCAACTCCCATGGTTTGACGGGCGGTGAGTGCAAGGAACAGGGACATATTCACGGCG
>JBAXSM010000060.1:0-4522 GCA_037130715.1 Candidatus Absconditabacteria bacterium | reverse complement strand
GTAGTCAAATAGCGGTAAACAGCAAATGGCATTATTAGAAGTAAGATAATTCAATGCATAATGAGATTGATAAAAATGAAAAATGTTACTATCAGAAAAATTTTGAAATTTAGCTTGATTGTTATCCACACTTAACCACCAAATACTCTTTCTAGCATTACGGATGCTATCTAATCTTTCTGTCCAAACTTCAGGGACTATCACTAAATTTTCTTCTCTATCTTCATACATAGATGTATGTATATACGGAACGTTATAGTGCTGGTATTTAAGCGGAACTGGATAGTTATCTGGACGATCAAATAAAGCTATCGCATTGCCTCCCATATTGTTAATAGCGTCAACTAATTGGAATAAAGCTTCTACACCTCCCGTTTCATAATGATCAGGAGTATGGACATATATTTTGTTATATTTCATATTCTATGTTTTAATTCATTTCAATTACTCCAATTCCAAGATAATCATCAGGAACAGAAGAGTACTGATCAATAAATTCTACATGACTATACTGCTGTTTAATCTCGTTCCAAAATTTCACTACATCTGGGCATGCTGCACTAGATATATCGTGAAACATTATGTATTTAGGTTTAAGTTTCAACGCAATTTCATAATCCCTTTTCAAACCTAGATACGAATGATCTCCATCAATAAAAATTAAATCTACTTGTTCAGGAAGATTAGACAAAAGCCAAGCTTCATCATTAGAATTTCCTTGTAGAAAAGAGAATGGCGTGTATTCTTCGTAAGATTTCAAAATATCACTCTGATCTATTAAATCAACTGCAAAAGATTTGATGTTAGCATTTGTTTTTCTCAATATCTCGTTGATAATAACGAATGTGCCTCCCCATCTGCAACCTATTTCAATATAGCTGTTTATTTCTTTGTCGCAAATATATTTTAAAAATTTGCTCAATTGATTTGGGTATTGCCAGAACTTTAATCCAAAACCGAAGTAAGAAGAAAGTTCACTAGGCATTTCATGAAGTATTTCATCATTCATCCCTAGCTCCGGTAAAAATTTTTCTAAATCTTCATGTGACATAGTTTTAACTTCTAAAGAAGATAATTTTGAAAATAGTGTTTTCATAAGTTTTTATTTTTAATACGACAGATTTGATAGTTATTTATATAGATAAGAGAGAGAATTAAAATAGAGAATTGATTCGATTTTCTATTATCGAATAGTCGAAATATTTACTCATTCTATCTAAAAAATTTTGATAGTATAGTTCTTCATAAAGCTGTGGCTTGGCATCTAATTCTAGCATATATTCTATTGCGTCATCTTCATCCATTTCATGTAGATTCAAATATCCACCTTGGAAGTCTTTTTTAATCTCTCTAGACCCCCAATAAATAGGGACGCTATGCATCATCATCGGTTCTATTATCTTCTCAGTGACATATCCTGGATAAGAACTATTCTCTATTGCAAAGGTAAATTTATAGTCTTTGATAGCATTTAGTTTTGAAATTCCACTTACCGTAATTCCTGTGTTATTCAAAGCGGTTCCAATAGAATCAACTTTTTTCTTCTCAGAAATTTTATGGAACATTCTGACTCTTTTCTCTACTCCATCTTGATAATTTCCCCATGCATTTGTTCCGAGATGTGCATTTGCATAAACAAACGCACAAAATTTAGAATGCTTAGGAGGTTCTTTTTTTCTAAGAAGAAAAGTTTCTAATTTTTCGCCTAATTTCATCTCATTAAGCGCAGTCCAATAAGAAATTGCATACAGAGGAACTCTTATATAGTTATCTTCTTCTAAATAATCAAAGCCTAATGCTAGATCAGCTTTCAGATCAGGTCTTGTATTCTCTCCTGTCCAATAAATTTTTTTACAGGAATATCTCTCATGTTTATTCCCAAAACAGCTATATACTAAAATATCTGGATCAGGATCTATGACATAATCTATTCCTTTTAAAAATATATCTGAAAAACAATTATTATAAGGATCCCATCCTCCCCAAAAATCAGTGTACCAAACTTTTATCATGCAATTTTATTTATTTTCATATCTAGAAATAGTAACTGCAAGTTCTTTTTGGATTTCATCATCATTTATATGATGCTGTAATTGTCCATCCCACTGTCTAGTTACTACAGTCACAACGTTGCTGATATCAGGGTCTCCGTGAGTTCTTTTCATAGCTTCATAAAAATCACAATCCATCAACATCCTAAGATTAGTGTCAAAGGGAATGAAAGAATCTTTATAAAAAGTACATAGCGAAGGAGATCCTATAGAGTTTCTTCCTAGATAAATATCGTTTCTCCATTCAGGTGTAAGCTTCCAATACAATTCATTTTTTTCATGTTTCAGGTGAATAGTAGAAGTCAATCCCCATTTACCTTTTAAATTTTGAACTCTTTCGTTAAGTGAATTTGAATCGTAATAGAAATCATCTTGAAACATTATGTCACTAATGTTTCCAGATGCCATTGAAATAGCATTATTGATATTCCAAGAATTAGATCCTCTATGCTCTTCATACCTCTGATATACTATGTTAAGTGAAGAAGTCTTTTCGCAAAGTTCCTTTATTTCATCATTTACAGAATGATCAGATATACAAACTTCATAAGGCTTTATGGTCTGCATATCTAGAGTATCAAATAATTGCTTTAAAAATTTTTCACCATTACCTTTCATTTCATAGGTAGGTATGCACACTGAAACTTTTTTTGACATATTCATATTTTTTACTGATTAATCTCTGGCAAAGAATGATTAAAGCCTGACATCAATGAAAATATTTTTTCTATTCCCAATGATAATGAAGTTTCAGGTTTCCAAAAATTAAGGATGTAAGGATCTGGATCATTTCTTTTATCCCTTTGTACAGTATCTATTTCATTATTTCTTTTGATTTCGCATCCTGTTTTTTTCTGAATCATTTCAGCTATTGAAATAACAGTGTTCCATTCAAAACTAGTTATATGAAGGGGTTTCGATCTGTCTATATCTACGTACTGTTCAGATAATCGTATTAAGCATTTGGCGCAATCATCTCCGTACAAAAATTGTCTGGATTCTTCTCCATTAGTTCTCATTTCGATTGTCTTTTCTTTAGACATAGACATTTTTACAAAATCTGTAATTACGTGTGATTTCTCTTCATCTGTCTCATAACCATACACGTTCCAGAATTTGACTACTAAACCTCCTAAAGCTTCTGTATACTTTTCTCCGATAGCTTTTAAAATTCCATAAGTAGAATATGACATATTAGACATCTGGGAGGATGCAAATATAAAAGGTTTCTGATGTTTCTTGATACAATCAAAAGTATTATTCATAATTTTGATGTTATTAGAGATAAAGTCGAAAGTATCTTGATATTTTTTCATGTATAGAGATCCTCCGATATCGAATGCTAAAAAGTGAACGAAATCGCATTGCGTTATTCTTTGCTCTAAAATATGATTATCGTAAAGTCTAAGGTCTTGTTCCTCAGATTCTAATATGTCAAAAGTTACAACTTCCTCTCCCTGTTCTTTAAGAACGTTAGAGAGATGAAATCCTATTTGCCCTGAAGAGCCTAAAATTAAATGTTTCATAATTATATTTTTTTCCAGTTATCAGGAATTTGATCGTTATCATTAAGATGTTCCAGTGCTCCTCCTTTTACAAACCAATCTTTTACAGTGACAACTTTAGGATTTGTAGAATGACTTAACCATGCTCCCCACCACCCAAATGTAGAAGGAGAGACTATATAAGAGTCAAAGTAATTCATAAGAAACATATCTATATAATTCTCTTCATTTTCTATAAAGATATATTTCTTTCCGCTAGGAAGCATTTCTTTAGCAGCTTCTAAATGATCAGTAAATACTGCGTAAGTATCATGGCTGAAATTTTCTTGAGATTTTTCAATGAAATTCCTAGAAGCATACACGTGTATGTCATGATAATCATACTGAGACCTTCTTCCAGTTCTGACGTGCATAGCAACTTTATTTGGTTCTCTAATAAGATCAGCATACTTAGTAGTTAAATACTCAGTAATTTCATCGGTAGGGGTAAACATTTCTTTAACCTCATCCCTGAAATCATTAAAATATTTTTCGGACTGAAAATAACCTTCAAAATTTACGTTATTTTCTATATTAGGAAGCTCTATGAATTTAAGATCGTTATACAATACTGTCGTAAAAGTAGTAGGATCTAAATTGACATGACCTTGTGTGACCGGGTTTTTAAATATCTTTGTATAATCTCTTCCTGTTTTTTTGCAGATCCACTCAGGAAAAATAACGTTCTTTTCAAATCTTTTAGCATAAGCGGAAACAGCAGCAACTTGAAACATTTGATTTCCTAATTCTCCCATGAATCCGAATTTCTGGAATGTAGCTATATTTTTCATATTTCAACTTTTATTTTGGTGTACAACGTATTTTCTTCAGTTTCTAGTATCTTGTACTGTAAAGTCTTCAGTCCTTCATTTCTCCATTCTAATCTTTTATTTAAGATGTCTAAATTCTTATGATACAGCTTATTGT
>JBAXSM010000006.1:0-40015 GCA_037130715.1 Candidatus Absconditabacteria bacterium | reverse complement strand
ATCTGAGCAGTGTCCCCTGATAAGGGGAAGGGACCCGCTTGCGGGTAGGGGTTTGAAGTCCCCTTTGGGGGATTTAGGGGGAACTTAATTTCTATGATCATTCTATTGCTCTTTTCACAACATCTTTATTAAAACGAGATTCAAGAGAGCTCATCTCATCAAGCGTGGCTCGTTTGTATTCACTATACACTCCATCTTCTAAGATCACATCGAATGACTTATCAAAATATAAAGTATAATAAATATTTACAACAGCGGAGAATTTCCCTTCGGTATCATACTGCTCTATCTCTACATGATGAAGTTTTGGAATAATTGTGTCATCTAAGATCGTCCCAGTTTCTTCAAAAAATTCTCTTTTCATTGCTACCTCTATAGATTCTCCTTTATCAACTCATCAGCCTACTAATGTCCAATGACGATCTATCAAATGGAGCATCAGAATTTTAGCATCTGAGATACATAGAAGTTTGAGAGACACTCTGTGAGCTGCGTTTCTGGGATCGGACATAGTACAGTGTTATAAGACTAAATATTTATTTGTTCTCTCATCTTCTCAAATGCTATTTTTCTCATAGAAATCTGATTTTTTTCTTCGGGAGACATTTCTGCGAAGGTTTTATCATAGCCATTTGGAATGAATATTTGATCTCGAGCGAAGCGAGTATCTCATCTCACCGTAAGTGATGCTGTTCCTTCTATAGATCCAATTGCGAATATCAATTTCTCTCCGTCATACATTCCTACACAACACACTGCAGTGATTTTGCGATTAGTAAATCATGCGAGCATATCTAAGATTCATTGATTATTTACGGTTTTCATCATCCATTTGATAAGTGCTCCTGGAAAACCATTCCATGCGTCAAAAAACAAACCTGTATCTTCAACCAAAACAGATTTTCCTGTTTGTGCGTAGGCAGCTTTAGCTTTTTCTGCTACTACTTCTTCGACAGATAAAGTCTGAAACTCTGGCAAATCTATATCTATTTGTTGGAGCTCTGATCACAAGATAGATTGAGCTTCTTGAAATTTATTTGCATTTCCTGTAGCGAAAAATATTGGAGTCATATTGGATTTTGGATATATAAAATTATCATTTTTTTAGGTGACTAAATATTTCAAGAATTTTGTTGCAATTTATTTCTGCTTCTAATTTACACCTTTCTAAGGTAAGTAGTTGTTTCTTTTGTCCCATTTTTTGTATTACTTTATCCACAGATTCATCAAAAGGCACTTGTCTCAATCATAATTCATGTAGCCAAATTAGAGACCCTTCAATACTTATAAATTTAAAGCATTCTGCATTTTTCACAATTTCTGCAACAATTGAATTTGTGGGTATTTTATTGTGATGTGCTTCGATTGCATTTAGAATTATTAGTTGATCGTCTTTACTGACACTCCAATCATCTAAATATTGTTTTACAAATTTTGCACTTAGTTCTGGATGATTTTTCTGTGTTTCTCAATCCCAGATAGGACTAAAAACCGTGTGTGCGAGATATAATGATACTAACACTAATGTTTCATCAATATTGTATATTTTACAAAGTTCTTGTCCTTTCTTAATTGCAATTTCTGTCAAAAGTCGTGCGGGAGCCTTATTGATTTCCGTTTGTTTATACATCAATTTTCTTGAAGATTCTATAACATCTATCATAATAAAAATTGCGAAATAAAATTAGGTAATTTTAACTAATCGATGTTTCTCAAAAGTCTCAATAATAGCAGTTCTCCTAACCTCTTTCTCTGATCACAAAAATGTATCACTATGCCATATCGCGATTTGTAGCTCGTCATAGTTAGACAAAATCTGCACGAGCATATCGAGCGAAACGATGATTTGTTTCTGCTTTAATCTTTTGCTAATATACGCCAACATATCTTGCTCTGTATGCAATTTATGACCATTTAAGATGAGGCGATTATTTGGAAGTGGTGGTAAATTCATATTGTGAATTAAGAAGTAAGTGCAGCTAACTTTCTGACGGTATTGATATTTCTAATAGTCATTTGTTTATACAGATTGCCTCCTATAATTCTAGGAAACTTGCTATGATTATAGTCTGAGTAGGCAATATGTCGCACCAAAACACCTGGGAAATAGATAAGTTGCTCAATATCTGAATTGATTGCAAATTGCCCAAGAATCTCTGGTGAGTCTATTGCCGTATCTAAGAAAATCACATCTGTTTTCCACTCTTTATTTTGGATTCGGTCTACGGGAATATTGGCTGCTAGCATTTTCAGTTCATCGAGTGTCCTGAGAAACACAGAGACTTGAAGATCTAAGTTTTTTGAGATGGTTTGCTCTATTGTATTGCGGATAACATCTTTGTCTTTGATTTCTGTGCGAAAAATAATATTTCCACTATTGATATACGTAGAAACATCTTGATATCATACATCTTTCAAAAAAGATTTTAGAATTTCCATGTTGAGGATATTTTTCCCTCACACATTGATACCTCTGAGTAATGCTATGTAGGTGATCATCTGTTCGTACAAACCTAAAAAATATTTGATACATATAAATTACTGAGCATCTGGCATTTGTGTTGCATCCATCCAGAAAGCTTCCCAAACATGACCATCTAAATCTTCTACATCACGACCATACATAAATCCATAATCATAGGTTGGGCGAAATTCTTTTCCACCTGCTTTGATCACATTATCATAAAACAAATCTACTTCTTCTTTGGTATCAAATTGTAATGCATTGAGCACTTCGCATGTTTTGTGACTATCTGCGATATCTTTGTCGAGGACAAATGTTTTGGTAAATTTATGAGTCAATAGCATCACATAAATAGTGTCATTTCGAGAAAGTCCAGAAGCATCTTCGTTGGAAAACTTATCGCTTTTGGTAAATCATATTGCTTGATAAAATGCTGTTGCCTTAGCTAAATCAGTTACTGGGAGATTAATATATATCTTTGTAGCCATCTCGAATATTGGTAAATAGATAAAGTATTTGTATTGTAGTTTTCTACCAAAACGTTTCAAGTCGAGTGGAAATATTCTTGCATGCAGATTGAATCATCTTGTATTGTTACATCACTTTTATATACAAATATGGATATTTATTTTTCTCACCCAAAGGAATATGAAAAAGTATACTTATTTGTGAATACTTGTATTAGCTATCTGTGTACCAATAATAGCCTTTGCTACCACAAACAGCACTAAGGAATTAAATGAATCTATATCTTGGATGCATGATAATTGACTAACTCAATATACAGATGCTACTTCATTTAAAGCCACCAAAAACATCAGAAGAGATGAGGCTGCAAAATTTTTTGTTCTATTTACAAAAGCTCTCTTAAGTGAATATGGAAAAGATGCTACAGAAAGTGGCTCTAAAGGGAATTGCTCATCATTTACAGATGTAGACAAGAAAAATACGATGAAAGAATATATTAGCGCTGCGTGTAATTTATGAGCCATAAAATGATCTTCAAATGGTAAGTTCCAACCAAGTAATAATCTCACGAATGCTCAAGCTGTAGCTATAACAATGAGAATGATTGATATTACTTTAGATGAACCAAAAAATGACCGATCTGCAAACTATTATAAAAGTGCAAATCAGCTAAAATTATTAGAAGGTATTCCTGTAACAAATAAAAAAGAATTCATAACAAGATGATCGTTAGCAATATTATTATATAGAGTAGAACGTTTCTATACATCTCTCTCAAAAGCTTTTTGAAATACAGGAACAAACAATACTGGGACTATTGAAAACAACTCTTCTTCTGGAAGTAAAACAAATAGTAATGCAATAGGGACATGTACTGGATTTGTAGATAAATTAACACTTTGTGAAAAATATTCTTGTACATATCCACATCCATTTACAAATGAAAATATGAAGAGAGAAATATTAGGTCTTTCTTGATGAAAATGTATTTATCAAGAACAGATACTTGGTGGCTCTGAGATGGTATGTCAGTACACAGAAGCACAAAGGAAAATAGCAGCCTCCTATTATTTGAAACTATTTTCATCTACCGAAATAAATTCACATGTATCTTTCTGATTATCTCAATCATCTGTTTCATCTACGGATACTATAAATGGGGAAACAACATCGAATCCCCTACAATGATTTATAAATGATAATACATGTACATTCTCTGGTCTCAATCTAAATTAAAATATTTTATCACCTAATAATCCCTTATGATTAAAAATCAACGATATGTCGTTTTACAATCCAAAGAGCTCAAAAAGAAACCACTTGGTGTTTTGAGAATGGGAGAAAAGATGGTCTTTTGGAGAAATAAAGAAGGAGAACCTGTGTGTAATATCGATTCGTGTTGCCATAGATGAGTGGCTTTGAGTCTAGGGGAGATTAGCGAAGAATGATGTCTAGCTTGTCCATTTCATGGACTTCAGTTTGATGAACATGGGAAATGTACCCTGATCCCAGCAAATGGTAAAAATGCGAAAATACCTCCTAGTTTCAGAATAAAAACATATCGAACATATGAACATGAAGGATTTATTTGGATTTTTTGGGGAGATCAGGAACCTACTACGACACCTGAATTTTTCACTAATCTCGATGGATTAGTGTATAGTAGCATGACAGATCACCGAGCAACTCACTATTCTCGCGTGATTGAAAATCAACTTGATTGTGCACATTTACCATTTATTCATAGAAAAACAATCGGTCGTGGAAATAGAACGCTCGTCAATGGCCCAGTTGTCCAACGAAAATGATCAGATTGATTTCATATGTATGTCTACAATGCCTTGGATGAGTGACAAAAACCTCAATTACCTGAAGACATTACTGTAGATCCCGAAAATGATTTTAGATTAGAATTTATCTTTCCAAATACCTGGCAAAATGTGATTAGTCCAAAAATGCGTATCGTCGTAGCATTTGTGCCGATTGATAATGAGAACACCCTTATGTATTTGAGATCTTATCAATGATTTGTAAAAGCACCTCTTTTGAGACAACTCTTTGAACAGATTTCTATGTATTACAATCGTAAAATACTCGCAGAAGACAGAAGCGTAGTCATTACTCATGATCCTAAAATCAGCACTATGCCGTCGCATGAACTCCTCTTTCAAGCAGATCTTCCTATCATAGAATATCGCAAAAAACGCGCTGAACTTCAGAAACCACTTGCAAAATAAAGCAGAAATATTACACTAAATAGTAAATATTCACTACTTTTTTTCCTTTTATTTTCTCTTTTCTTTCGCCTCGCCGGCTGGGCATTTCTTTCCCTCATTGCCGGGAAAGAAACCAAAGGGGCTAGTTCTTTATGAGACTCGCTATATAGTATAGTTTGCTTTTTGAGAATGTAGTCCAGCTCGAACAATTCATAAAGAACCAAAATCATTGACTACTTTTGCTTTGATATTCCTATTTTTTACCTTTAAAAATCGATTTTATGCGTTTTTTGATAACTTGTCCATTTGGACTTAGTAGTGTACTTTGAAATGAACTCAAACGCTTAAAAATCACCCCTGAAGATAGTTTTGCAACTGGGGCTTATGCAAGTGGCGAACTCAAAGAATTGATGCAAATCAATCTCCGAAGTAGAATAGCAAACAAAGTATATTTGCAAGTTGCCTGTGGTCCTTGTGCTGATTTTGATGCACTTTTTGCCTTGATCCAAACAGTCGATTGGACTCAGTATGTCTCTGTTGGTCAAGCGGTCGCTATCAATGTGCATACCAACAAATCTCAATTGACCAGTGAAAGAACTTTGCAATCCATTTCAAATAAAGCAATTTACCAACAACTCAATCCTATCGGATGATGGAGAATAGATAGACAGGCTGAAGATGTAGAAGTTTTTGTGATGCTCGCCAATGATCAGGCGACAATTTTTGTCAACAGTTCGGGGCGTGCTTTGTATCAGAGATGATATAGATCCGAGACAGGTGAAGCGCCCCTCAAAGAAAATATAGCAGCTGGACTCATCCTGTCTAGTGGATGGAAATATGCTCAGCTTCTGCGAGATCCTTGCTGTGGATCTGGGACTCTACCAATAGAAGCGGCTATGATCGCGAAAAATATCGCACCTGGGCTGCAGAGACGCTTCGCATTTGAAAATCGAAAAACTCATGATAGCCAATTGTTTTCGGACTTACAAAGGCAAGCCATTGATGCCCAATTTACCAACAAAATATACCAGATTTCTGCTTCTGATATTGATCCAGAAATACTTCACATTGCTCAAGGAAACGCTCAACGCGCTGGCGTAGCTGACACCATCAAATTTTTTGAACATGATATGATGTCTCCGCTGACGCCGTTTGATCTCCAAAATACTATGATTATCTCCAATCCTCCCTACGGTAAAAGATTAACTCCAACAGATTTAGATAAAACATATCAACAACTTATTAATCTGATTGGACATTCACGTGGTGGATTCATTAGTTCGTACGCTCAGTGTAAAGACATGTTGGATCCTACATGGACGACAAAAAAGCTCTTTAATGGAGCTGATGAATGTGCGTTCTATACAAAGAAATAGGAATTTATCTTCTAATTATAAGATAATGAAACAAATAATTTTTATACATGGAGGAAGCTGCTATCCAGACAATGATGCTTTTTGTGAAGCTTTGAAAATGTATATCTATAATCCTTTTGAAGAAAAAAAAAGATGGAGAAATTGGCTCGCAGAGCAGGTACAAGGCACATATGAAGTCTTCAAAATAGAAATGCCAAACAAAGATATGGCTACTTATAGAGCTTGGAAGATTTGGTTTGAAAAAAGTTTTGATTATCTCAATGATGATGATCTGATTCTCGTTGGACATTCGTTATGAGTATTTTTCTTATGTAAATATCTTAGCGAAAATTGATTTCCAAAAAAAATAAAACAACTTCATTTGGTATCTGGACTGATTGATGATCAAGACCTACCTCCAGAAGAAAAATATATATGAGATTTTGGATTTGATATAAAAAAATTATCAGAAATTCAAAATTATGCAGATAATATTTTTCTCTATCATTCTACAGATGACACTTGTGTCCCTTATCAACAAACGGTTAGAATACAGGAATTACTACCAAAAGCAAAACTAACAACTTTCTCCGATAGATGACATATCAATCAGCCTGAGTTCCCTGAGTTATTAGAGAATATTGTGAAATAATTATCTCTTTTTTAGGAGGCGTTTCACCCTCCACCCGACCATACTTTTTCTCATTGCAGAAAAAGTACCCCAAGCTTTGCTTAGGACAAGGGCAAAAAGGCTAGAGAAAATAAATTCGCGTGTTTATTTTCTCTTGATTTGCTTAGTCAAAGTATGTCTTCCAGCTGTATTTGGACACGTATGTATTGCAATTTATATACACTAATTTCTAAAAAATAAAATTTGCATATTTAGTGCATTTTCGTAAACATAAAAACTATGAACTACGAACAATTTCATCACGATATACACGGTAAAGAGAAAGATATCTTTCTCGTAAATATGACTCAGGAAGAGAATCATTATTTTTCTCAATTGATGACGAGAGGGATTGCTAAGTATCTCCGTCAAAATAAGCGTATCGCCGTGATTGTAAATAAAAAATGATACTCAAATGGAGTGATTTGTCATGACTGTGGATTTGTGCCTCAATGCAAGAGATGTTCCGTGAGTATCAATTATCACAAAATGCCAAATGAGTACAAAATGTGACTCTGTCATATCTGTAAAGAACAATATGAAGTCCCTACAACATGTGAACAATGCTGATCTAAACAAATCCGTCCATTTGGGATGGGGACACAGCAAGTTGCTGAGTATTTAGAGCAGGAGTTTGACTGTAAGACGCTCTTGGTTGAGTCAGAAAAGGCAAATAGTTTCGCAAAAATCAAGCGTCTCCGTGATGAACTTGCCGAGACCAAAGCGAAGCCACCAATCTTGGTGGGGACATCTCTTTTGAGGACTCCCATCCCAGAGTATCCACTGGATTTAGTGATTTTTTTGAATGCGGATTTGTGACTCAATATCCCAGATTACAATGCAGCTGAGAAAAATTTTTTGTTTCTCTATGATGCGTTTGTAAAACATGAAACTGCGAGTTTTGTCATACAAAGTTTTAATCCTGACCACTACAGCATTCGTAATGCTTGTAAATTGAGTTTACCACTCTTCACGGAAGAAGATTCTACCTTTAGAAAAACGCATGGATATCCACCATTTGCTGAATTGTGTGTGATTTTGTACAAACATGATATCGAAGAACGTCTCTTTACCAAAGTAGATACCCTCTACAAAGAACTCCTCTATCTCAGAGAAAAATATCAATTTGAACATTTGGAAATCTATTCTACTCCGCCTCTAATCTACAAAATATTTGGGAAATACAGATATAATATCATCCTCAAGTGACCTCAAGTCAGAAATTTTATGGATATCGTGTATACTAAACTCAATCTCGGAAGTAAATGATTTAAAGTAAATTGGAATGCTGACACCATAGTTTAGCTAATTACACAAGGTTTCCTAATATTGTCAATCTAAAGTAATCAAAATATTGAGTGCCCTTTGTAATTATTTGTCTTTGGAATATACTTAAGTATCGATTTCTTTACTCAGTGAATCGCCTTCCATGGATCAAATTACTAATGTTATTTTCGATACGAACTATAGCGGTATTCTACCCAATTGAGGGTATCCCACATATGTTCTCCAAGAAGAAGCCAAACAATCAAAATTATGATGGTTTGATACATTTTTTGCATGACTTTTCCCTGGGATATGAGGGACTAAAACTTCAACTTCTGCCGTACCTCAAGCCAAAACGGCATCTCAATGATTTACTCCAAACAAAAATCTAGCCGATGAAATCAAAGAGCTTCTTTCTTTGCCTGATGAGGAATATAATGACTCCAAACTCAGTAGCAATCTAAGACAATATATCCTTGGCGTAGAAAAACAATATAATTCTGTCATTAGCGATTATAAATCACATATTTCTCCATCATTTTGGGAATATAAACCACTCTCTTACAATGTTTCTGGATTATTTGGAAGAAGTTATTATGTACAAAGTTATCCTTCGTATATTGATGCTCTTTGGACTAGAGATATCCTCAATTTTCATGCGAAATGGGATATGAGCTGGTTTATTTATCCAGAAGATGATGCTGCTATTCAATCTATGCTCAAAACGAGAGCAACTCAGCTCAAAGCTGAAATCAAAGACAGTATGGAAAAAGGAATTACGCTCGACACTGAAGTTGAACAACAATACAAAGATGTCGAAATGATTAGAGAAAAACTCACAACTCGTGAAGAAAGATATTTTGAAACTGGATATTACATCAATCTCTATGAGGAAACTGAAGATAAACTTAGAGAAGAAGGAAAAAAACTTGAACAAAAAATTTCTGGATATGGAATTAGAATGAAAAGTTCAATTCAGAGAATGGATGAGGGATTTACTTGTGGATTACCGTTGTGTATTGATGATTTAGGAATTGTTAGAAGTTCCGTAAGTTCGTCATTAGCAGGAAGTTTCCCATTTATTTCCAATGATATGATTAGTGAAACAGGAATTCTCTATGGAATGAATCAACATACAGGTTGATTGGTTATCTTTGATAGATTCGATTCCAAACTCCCAAATATGAATAGTTGTATCTTAGCGACATCTGGAGCCGGTAAGTCTTTTACCGTGAAGCTAGAAATCTTGAGATACTTACTCAATGGAATAGACGTAATTGTTATTGATCCTGAAAATGAATACAAAACACTTGCTGAAAAAGTAGGAGGTGCTTATGTAAATATCGCCACAAGTTCTCAACAATTTATTAATCCATTTGATATTCCTCCAAAAATTGAGGATGTGGATTATGGTAAATGAGATTTGCTTAGAAGTCAAATTATGAGTCTTATAGCATTGGTTAAATTGCTTATTGGAGATCTTAGTACTGAAGAAGAAGCCCTTCTCGATAAAGCATTGACAAGTACCTATGGTTTGAAGTGATTCTCTCTCGAAGCCACAGAATATGAAGGTAAACAACCACCGTTGATGGAAGATCTAATGAATGTCCTTGATGGTATGGATGGTGGAGAAAAAATTGCACTTAAACTAAGTAAATATGTAACAGGAACATTTGGTAAATTGTTTAATAATTACACAAATGTAGATATCAATAACGCGATGACCGTATTTAGTATTAGAGATTTGGAAGATGTACTCAAAACACCTGCCATGTTTAATGTATTAAGCTTTATCTGGACCAAAGTAAGATCCCACAAAAAGAAAAGACTTCTCGTATGTGATGAAGCCTGGATTATGCTCCAACATGAAACTTCTGCGGAATTCTTGTTTGGACTCATCAAGAGAGCCAGAAAATATGGATTAGGAATTACTACTATCTCTCAAGATATCGAAGATTTTGTCAGAAGTAAGTATGGTAAACCTATTTTATCAAATTCATCTCTCCAGCTTTTGCTCAAGCAATCTACTACATCTATCAAAGCACTCAATGACCTTCTCGGTCTCTCAGAAGCTGAACAAAAAAGATTGGTAGCTTGTGGTATCTGAGAATGACTCATCTTCGCTGGACAACAGCATGTCGCCGTTAAAATCTTAGCATCTCCATCTGAAAAAGCATTTATTACTACTGATGTGAAGTAAGATGCTAACAATCATCAAAGGATTGTCCTCTAAATGATTGTAAAATCGCCCTTCTCCAGCTTAGCTGGATAAATAAGCCTCAATTACTCTTTTATCTCTCCTTCCTATATATGACAACCCCAACAAATGGATCATATGGTATCAAAACACAACTGAGCTTGGCCTCGTTGATGTTTTTTGGTCCATTTATCAGACATTTCTTGGGAGAAAACGAAGGATTTGAACTCAGTGAATCAGATAAACTATTTGTCAAAGGATATATGCTTCTCGGAACTGTCAATCTAGCACTAGCACTCATTTGTTTAACATTTTGAATTCTTTCTACATTCTTTAGTTATCAATGGATTTCTATTCTCTTTGTCGTCTTTAGTTGTGCATTACTTTTGTTGTTGATAGCATGAAGTATTGGTGTCTTTGCAGATATCTCCTTAACAAAGATTAAAAACGAAACTAGCCCAGAAGAAGATACTCAAATCATAGCAATCAATCAAAATAGTATTCGTGAATATCTCCCATTTGTTAATATATATCTTTGGTATCATCTTCATGATTTTGAAGGTAAACATCCTATTCTCAAAGAATCTCTCATTATGTGGACTCTATTTGCTACACTTTGTCTGACTGGGAATATCTGGATCATTAGTATATGTATGATTCTTATTATTATCAGAATCGTGACGCTTATGGTTATTGGTGATGGATTCCCACAACGATGGCGTGAAGGTATTGATAGCCTTTTCCACAAAAATATAGAAGAAATCTGGTGATGGTGTACGGGTCGATTTCTTCGATCCATTGGGAAATTATTTAGACGTTCATCATTGCTTTCTACCAAAAGACAAGAACAACAACTTTCTTACTCATATCTCTATGATCTCAAAAAATATGGAACTATTCAGTGGCAATATCTTTTGTTTCTCTTAGGAGGTTGATATCTCTTGAGTTTAACTCCAACCTGGGATAGCTTTGGATTTATTGTAGCATGAACTTGTTTACTATTGTGAAGATATGTTATGATGGCTATTGTATGGTGACATCTACCACCCCTCCCTATAATCAACGATATCTTCCGTGCTATATGATCTCTCTTTGAAAAGAAACAACCTATTAGTAAATAATCAGCTTTATCTTTATGCAGTATCTCATGAAATCATTTCGCAAACATCTACTCACCTTACTTATCATCTTTTCTAGTTGATATATTTTGAATATAGGTGTCGCAGCTCAAAACTGTACAACGCTTCGATGAACAGAAGTTGTAGATGGAAAATCCACAACATGATATTCTATTGGAGTAGCTACGTACACAACTTCTTGTGCAGCAGCGAAATGAACGCTTGTTTGTAACAAATGATCTTTTTGAGCTCTAGGTAATATCTATAAATATCAAAGTTGTACTTCTAAAACCTGGAAAAACTGTACTACTCCTGCAGCAGCTAAACATCTAGAATATAAAACCTTATATTCATCCGGTGTTGCTGACTATTATAATACCTGTTCAATGCTTGGACAATCTTTTCAATGTATAGATTGATCTTTTATATGAACTAATGTGGGCAAATATACAGCCAGCTCTTGTACAGATAAGACACGAAGACCATGTATAGATGTTCGATCTAATTCTTATGTAAATCATTTGGGTACTATCTTTGGATATAGCGCAGCTAAATCTACAACTACACAAAGTTGTTCTGAACTCAAGCAAACATTGACATGTACAGATGCATTCTGGACACCACTTCAATCTCTATTATTCCAATCTTGTCAGGATAGTAATACAAAGTCATGTAGTTTTGCTGCGAAGACAGCAGATGATAAAGGCCTTACAATCACTATCCCTAGTAATTCATCTACTGGGCTTTTCTCAAGTAATTTTAGTGTATTTCCACAAACCTGTACACAACTTAAAGGACAGGTTTCTTGTACCAATGGGAAACTTAGCAATGAAACGAAATATATATATACCTCATGTAGTGATTGAGGATCTCAATCTTGTAGCTTTACTGGTGCTGATAATGTTTTTATTACTATCCCTAGTAATTCATCAAAAACACTTTATTCTGCAGGTTATACCTCTAATTCTTGTACACAACTTACGGGACAAGTGTCTTGTAACAATGGTAAACTCAGCAATAATTATATATATAAATATAGTGCTTGTACTGATCCAACTTCTCAATCTTGTAGCTTTACTGGTGCTGATAATGTTCTTATAACTATCCCTAGTAATTCATCAAAAACACTCTATTCTGCAGGGTCAACTACATTCCCTAATTCTTGTACACAACTTACAGGACAGGTTTCTTGTACCAATGGGAAACTTAGCAATAATTATGTATATAAATATAGTACGTGTAGTGACTGAAGTTCAAAATCTTGTAGCTTTACTGGAAAAGATATAGATAGTAATGATACTGTTATTACTATCCCTCATGGTACAGGACAATGGTTTTATTCTACAAATCTGACTACATTTCCAAAAACATGTGGACAATTATCATGATATGTAACTTGCAATAACTGAGTAACCAACTTAAACGACTACTTATATAATTTTACAAAATGTAGAAATTGACAGGCTCCATCCATTAATCCAGGCACAACTATTGGAGTTGATCTTAAATTAGCAGTAAGTTTCCCTGGTGGTGGAACTGGTCTCGCTCAAAAGTCGACACCAAGTTTGAATGTTTTCTTAATTAATTCATGAACAGAGAATCTCTCTGGATCTAATATTCAACCAGGATTCTTATCGTGTTTTTGGAAAGAACAAAATCTAAATATCTATCAATCTAAAATTATTGAACAACTCACTATAAAAGCAGGTACTACCATAAAGAAAACTATTCTTCTCAATAATATCTTTACTCAATGATTGGGAGAAAAACATATTTACTGTACCGTTAGAGCACGAGGTCCGGTGAGTAATCCAACAGAAACCATGGTTGCTAGAGCCAATAATACGAGCGAAGATATGCTTGTAAGTGTTCAAGAAGCTGGTAGATTTGACCTAGCATTAAATAGAGCTGTGGATCCTATAAAAAACAACCTTGATGCACCAGAAATAAAGAGTGGTGTTGAATGAATCAATGATTTCTTGATGACTAAAGTGATGAATATTCTGGTCCCTATTATTATCGTGATAGGTATCTTGATGGCTATGTTTGGATTCTATAAAATCCTGTTTTCTTCTGATGATAAAGCAATATCAGATTGAGTTAAACTTATCTGATTCGGTGTCGTAGGAATCATTATCATTATGAGTGCAAAATTCTTTTCTACTACACTTTATTCTAGCATTCTAATGGAATGAAATCTAGGATATGGTGCTGTTCAGTGATATGATATTGCACAAAAAATCTATGAACAACTTCTCTTTCCTTTCCTTAAAATATGAATTTATCTCTCACTTGGAGTATTGTTTGTTATGCTTGCTGCTCGTGTAGTTACTTTTGTATTTGATACAGATGAAGACACCAAGAAAAAAGCTGGTACAATTATCACTTGGAATGTTATTGGAATGTTGGTTATTATTTGATCAAAGGCAATAGTTGAATTTGTCTATGGAGCACAAGATAAAGTTGTACATTCCGTGAATAATTTATGAGAAATTTGATCAGGAATTCTTGCTACTAAAAACTTTCCATTAATCTATCATATTATAAATTGGGCTATGGGATTAGCATCACTTCTTATTCTTGTTATGATTCTCTTTCAGGCGTTTCAATTGCTTATGAAACCAGATGATCCAGATGCAATGAAAAAATCAAGAGAAGCCTTCTGTATATTTTTATTGGTATTCTTGTTATTGGAACTGGATATATTATTACCAACTTCTTAATTATTAACTAATGTTATAGGCTTGATTTCACCAAGAAAATCTGTAGTATCATCTACAGATTTTTTTACTTTTTTTGTTATTGTGAACTTATGTACGTAGGACTCGTTATTCTTATGATTCTTTGAGGAATTGTTTTTATTGGTTCTGTTCTTTTGATGTCTCCAAAAGGAGGTATTGGACTAGGAATTGGTGGATTCGGTTGAGGTAATGAATATGGAAGCAAAAAATCCCTCGAAGGGAAAATTAAATATGTTGCCATTATTGCTGCAGTTATTTTTCTTATTTCATCAATTATTTTACCTTATAGCAAATAGATTTTGATGACCTCTTTCATCAAGAATCGACACCCACAGAGATCTCTGAGATATGTCTTTTTCATATCTCTTATTTTGTGGATTGTCGTAACTATCTTTATTGTATATAAATATATTTGGTCTTCATCTGAAAGAATTAGTTCTAAATGATGAACCTTTGTAGAAGGTATTTTCAACAGTACCTCATATTTGCCATATTTACGTACAGATGAGCAGAGTGCATTTTATCAATGACTCCTGTTCAATAGTTGTTTAAAGTATATTCCCAATGAACAAAATGGGACATATAAACCTGATATCTGTGATATCAGTACATCTGATAATCAGACCTATCTCCTTTCTTTTTCTGGAAATGCCATTTGGTCAGATTGAACACCGTTAAGTATGGATGATATAGCATTTACTTACGATGATGTGGTAGCCAAAAATAAGTGGAATCTCAAATGGCTTAGTGTGTATAAGGATATCAAAATAACAAGAGAGACACCTCAACAACTTAAATTAGTATTTCCAACTTCATCCGCAGACAATAAATTATTCTTTACTAATTATATCTTACCAAAACATATTCTCCAAAGTTTTGATCTTCAAAGCTATAGAGATGTATTTTCTATTCAACCTACCTATACAAATTGTGCAAATATTGTAGCACAGACTAGTGATCAATACAGTCTTATCTTTAATCTTCTCAATTGTAAAGATACGCATCTCAATTTTTATCAAATCAAAAATCTTATTACCTTTGAAAACTTTAGTGATGGTAAAAATGCAAAAAACTGAATTGTGGATGTCTATTTGTGAGAAGCTCCTCTTTCTGGATATTCTAGCCAAAAATTAATGACAAATAAAATTGTAACTGTTTTCTTCAACACTAATTCTGATAGACTTCGCGTAAGGACAAGAAGAGCCTTGTGAGGATTGATTAAACGTAACTTCTACAGTACATGATATGATAGTTATATTATGAAAAATACTGATGGTTTGTTTGACGCCTTCTTCTCTACTGGAGTAAATATCAAGGACTATCTCACAAACACTGAAGAAAATAGTATTAGCAAAAAAGATTTAATTGATAGTAAGGTCCAATCTCTACCTACAAGTATTACTATTAAATGAGACAACCAAAAATCAGTCTACTTTATTGAAGATAAAAATACTGCCAAAACTATTAACGTAAGTTTTTCAAATACATATGATAGTGTAGCTCTAGAACACAAATGAAAAACGATCTATGATAAACAATATGCAAGCAAAAATAAAAAAGCTAGCTTTAGTATAAGCCAGGCTTGAAGTTTTGATCCTGGAATCAATAAATATATCTTACGAGGTCGAGAAAAATGAAAGAAGATAACTATTACTACTATTGATATCTATAATATTATCCCACAAAATGTTGGCACATGAGCTGCTATAGTACCTATCAGTATTTTGTATTACAACAGCCCTAATTATCTGCCTATTGTTGCTAATCTCAAAACTATCTTTCAAAATGCTGGCGTATCTGAGTATTTCACGTTTAAAGGTATAGATGATGGAGAGGAATTTCAAAGTACACTCTTACTCTGAGATTATGATATTGCACTCAATACTATAGATATGGGACAAAAAAAGGATATTACCAAAATTTTTGCTACAGAGAGTGCAAAAACTAATCCATCTCAATACCAGAATCAAAATCTTATCTCTCTTTTGCAACAATACACAAGTAACCCACAACCCAAAATTCTCAATCAGATTAATGAAATTTATGCTAAAGATATGCCGTTTGTAATCCTTGGAAAAGCCTTCGTTCCTATGTATATAAAAAATGATTTGCTTCCCAAAATACTACCGACAAGTGGTACTCAACTCTATGATTTTAATTGGAGAACAACACTTTACAATAATCTTGAACTAGTAAACAATGTTCATATTGATGGAAAGAGAATTTGGAATCCTGGAAACTTTGCTCGCTTCATCAAAGAATCTCTAGGGATGTATGTCCCTCCTCTTACAGGTTCTAGTAACTAATAGTCTTTATTATTTTTGTATTATGATTGATATTGCAGATCTTATTCAAATAGCAATAATCTTGGCAGTTTCGATAGGCTTGCATGAATATGCACATGCCTATGTTTCTCATATATTTGGAGATCCAACTCCCAAACTCCAATGAAGACTCACACCAAATCCATTGAAACATATTGATCCTATTGGATTTCTGATGATTTTTTTGGTACATTTTGGATGGGGAAAACCCGTACAAATTAATCCTAGTTACTATAAACATCCACGTAGAGACGAACTTATGGTCGCTCTGGCTGGACCTGCTACCAATCTTGTTTTAGCGCTTAGTGCTGTATTGATTTTGGTTCTTTATTCTTTGGCGGTAGGATATAATCTTAGTGTCCTCTTTGGACAATCTGATATCTTTGTAAGTTTTCGACTTTTGTTCGCTTCGATAAATATTTCTCTCGCTGTCTTCAATATGCTCCCACTTCCTCCACTTGATGGATTTAGATTGGTTAAAATGTTTTTTTGGAAACAAGCAAAGCTGATTGAACAATATAGTTTATATATTTCATTGGCGTTTTTGTTTATTATCATGGGACCAGGTAGCGGAATATTTTCATTTATTATTGGATGAGCTAGTGAGTGGATTTTGAGATTATTTTTTGCTATTTTCGGACAAGTATTGTATTAGCGGAGCTTCTCTGTCATTCCCGCTTAAAGAATTTGCGGCGGGAATCCAATTGAAATCAGATAGATTCCCGCCGCAACAGGCAAAGCGGGAATGACATCCATTTATACTCTTAATTTACATACCATGTTAGATAAATTACAAGGAATAGAAACTAGATATCTCCATCTTCAAGAACAGGTTATGGAACCTGATGTTATGAGTGATATGGCCAGATATATTAGTATCAATAAAGAGCTTTCTAGTTTACAAGAAGTATATAATCTCGTTATTGCCTATAAAAAATGCAGAGGGCAAATAGATGAAGCCAAAGAAATTCTTGCGAATGAAACAGATGCAGAAATGGTTGAAATGGCAGAAGAAGAACTCGAAGAAGCTCAAGCTCAAATACCTGATCTTGAACAACGTATCAAAATCGCACTTCTTCCAAGAGATCCAAATGATGATAAAGATGTCTATTTGGAAATTAGACCAGCTGCCGGTGGTGATGAAGCTGGACTTTTCGCTACACAGCTCCTCAAAATGTACCTCGCTTATGCACTCAAGAAGTGACGAAAAACTGAAATTATAGATGAACAGCTCTCAGATATCTGAGGTATCAAAGATGTTACCGTAAAAATTGTGTGAGAAAGTGTCTTCCATCTCATGAAATTTGAAAGTGGTGTCCATAGAGTACAGAGAATCCCAGAAACTGAATCACAAGGAAGAGTGCATACATCTACTGTGACTGTGGCTATCATGCCAGAAGCTCAAGATATCGATATTGTGATTGATCCAAAGGATATCCAAATGGAAACTTATGCTGCCTCCTCTGCTGGTGGACAAAATGCCAACAAGAACCAGACAGGAGTTAGAATTCACCATGGACCAAGTGGACTCATCGTAAATATTGGTGATTCCAAATCACAAATGCAAAACAAAGAAAAAGCATTCTCAGTCCTTAAATCTAGACTTTATCAAATTGAATTAGATAAAAAACAAGCTACAGAAAAAAGTCTCAGATGAGACCAGATTGGAACATGAGATAGATCAGAAAAAATCAGAACCTACAACTTCCCCCAAGATAGAGTAACGGATCACCGTATTCACGAATCTCGATCCAATATACCTGGAATCTTGGCTGGGAATATCGAAGATATTATGGAAAAAATGGTCTTAGAAAATCAAAGTAGGCAATTACAAGAAGCTATGGAATCAGGAGAATAATCTCTCCTGATTTTTTTTGAAATTTAATACGTATTCTTAATTTTTTTCTCATATTCTGTATGACTACCTACATAGTCTATACAGCCTTTTTGACGTAAAAATATTCTATATGAATCTGTGATATTGAATGTATAATAGTGTCGTCAAGGTTTTTTCTCCTCTTTTCTTCAATGGGAAATATATTTGAGCGTATTCTGTATAGCTCATTCAATTTGACTTTGAGATTTACAGAGATCAGTGAGTGATTGAGTAAATCTTTTTTCATGTTCAAAAGAATATCCAAACGTGATGAACATCTGTATATATTCCACGACTCTGGATTCTATTTTACCAAATTCTGCTTCTATTTCTCTAAAACGAACAAGTAGTGGATCCTCTATTATTTCCTCGCTTTTTATCGTAGAGACAACGATGGAGTCTTGTATTACTCCATTTTTTTGAAGCTTCTCCTTGAGCACAACTCCTCATACAATCAAAAATTCACGCATTTCTAAAGAAACTGGTTGCTGTATTCTATTTTCTAAATCATCGATATACAAAAATCACTTATTTCTAAAAACTCTCTGAAGAGAATCATTAACCAATTCCTTGGAAGGACAAGCAGAACAAAATGTATTTACAAAGTCAGTAATACATGGACAAATAGAAACGACAGCAGGAGCCTGATTCTTTTTTTCTTGTGGGGGAAGTATTTTATCTTGCGGAACATCCTCTTTTTTCTTGGGAGATTGATCTCTTTGTTTTCTTTCATCTCGTTCTGTAAGTTGGTTATTTACTTTGCTTTCTATAAGATTCTTGAAATCCACAAATACTTTATCTGGATTGATAATAGTTTGAGCAGATTCTATAAGAATCGCGAGATAATTTGTAAAACTAAAATCCGCTGTCTCTTGAATTTTAGATGACACATCATTGATTGTAATTTCAGATACTTGGTCTATAAATTTTTGTTTAATTTCTTCAGAGTTTATAATATTATTTAATCTATGCATTTGACTCGTAGAGAGCCAAGGATATATATCTTTTGATCAAAAGATTACTGCTTCTTTTTCAGAAATTTTCAACTCACATAAAATAGCAATTTCTTTTTGTAGATCCTTGATAATACAAGGTGTAGCTTTATTTGTAAAATATTGTTGATTTATTTTTTTCAAACGATCAGGTGATATATCAAGATCTTTTCAAACACTGTCAAAATCGTTCAAAGATAAATCATCATCCTCAAACCAATCTTTAAATTCAGCTATTTTTTTACTAATAATTTTTTTAATCAAATCACGTCTTTTGTCTCTTAATTGATCCTCTAATTCTCTCACCGTATTGATATCCAAAATTTCAATAAGTTCTTGTTTTTGTAAAAGGGTTTGTCGTTTTTTTTGATAAGTAATAAGATGATTGATTTGATGTGTTATTTCATTTACAATAGTAAAAATTCTATCGTCTATAGAATAACGATCTAATGCCACTATAAAATCTGATATTTTTTGAACAGAAATAGTATCCATACTATGTGCTTATCTATATTTAATAAATAGTGTTTACTGTATTCTAGCATTTACAAGAGATAGAAGCTTTTCTTGAAGTCGTTGCTCCATCGCTGGATTTAATTCACACAACATCGCAAGATTACGACCCAATGTATTTTCATTTTCAAAAAAAATACCTAACTCATTAAATTTCTCTAAATACCAACATATTCTAGCATCCTCCCTTTTTAAATCAGCATGTAATTGAATTTTCTCTTTGCCATCTCTCTCATCTTTGACAAGCACAAATGCGCCAATAATGTGTTCTACATCATTCTCTGAAATAGTATCGTTTTCTGGAGTATATGTGTCTATTTTTTGTTCAATATCTTGTTTTATTTCAGTTTCGAGGAGTGCATTCTTTTCATCCAGATACGTAAGAAGCGTAGTTAATTTATCTTCTGTATATCCCATAATACGCTCAGTTTTTTTCCCTATTTGATTATTTGCTTTATAGGAGAGGATAGCTTTCAAGGATTTCCCTGCATAGGTAATAGTAGGACCCATACCTTTTGTGATCAATGTATTTGTGACCGTATCTAGGAAGTTATCTACTCAGTCTATAATATATTTAATTTTTTCACCTCACTTGCTCATCCTATAAATAGCACATAAAACAATAAAATCAACGTCTTGACTTTTAGTCTATATATTTTTTAATGATATTCAATACCAAACGATAGAAAACAAACAAAATAATAAAAAAAATCTGACCACCGTATGATGATCAGACTTCTTTTTATGTATATATTTATTATTCCTAGTCGTCGTCCATTTTCTTAACTTTTCCAGATCTTTCTTCAATAATTTTTTTAGCAACTCCTTCTGGAACTTTTTCGTATGTAGAGAATGACATGCTAGATTGTGCTCTTCCTTGAGTATTAGATCTCAAATCAGTTGTATATCCAAACATTTCTGACAATGGTACTTTGGCTCTAATAACAGCTCCATTTCCTCTCTTGTCTTGTCCTTGAATCATACCTCTTCTTCCAGACAAATCACCCATTACTGTACCCACATATTCTTCTGGTGTAACAACTTCAACATCCATAATAGGTTCCAAGATAACTGGACCTGCTTTCATAAATGCATCCTTCACAGCCTTGTATGTAGCGATCTTAAATGCAACTTCTGATGAATCTACATCATGGTAAGATCCGTCATAAGGTATAACTTTAAGGTTGATGATTGGGAATCCTGCCAAGATACCTTGAGCAACAGTTTCCTTAGCTCCCTTATCAATAGCTGGGATGAATTCCTTAGGAATTCTACCTCCTGATACTTCATCTTGGAATTCGTATTCTTTTTCAGTTCTTTCGAGTCTCAAAAGTACGTGTCCAAATTGTCCTCTACCTCCAGATTGTTTCTTGAAGATTCCTTCTCCTTCAGCAGTTTGAGTAATAGTTTCTCTGTATGCTACTTGAGGTTTTCCAGTATTTACTTCAACTTTATGTTCTCTCTTTAGTCTATCTACGATAATTTCAAGATGCAACTCTCCCATACCTGCAATGATAGTCTGATTTGATTCAGCATCAGTGTAGTATTTGAAAGAAGGATCTTCGTATGCCAACTTGCTAAGAGCAAGTCCCATTCTTTCTTGATCAGCTTTTGATTTAGGTTCGATAGCGATATCGATAACTGGTTGTGGGAATGTCATCTTTTCAAGAATAATAGGATGAGCCATATCACAAAGAGTATTACCTGTTCTCGTATCTTTGAGTCCCAAGAACGCACAGATATGACCTGCATGAACTTCAGCAACTTCTTCTCTCTTGTTTGCGTGCATAAGCAAAAGTCTTCCTACTCTTTCTTTTTGTCCTGTAACAGGATTCAACAAGAAATCTCCAGATTTAACGATACCAGAGTATACTCTAACGTATGTCAACGTACCTACAAATGGATCAGTAAGGATTTTGAATGCAATTGCAGAAGCTGGCTCATTTGTAGCTGGCTTTCTAACAAGTATTTTATTTTCATCATCTACATCATGACCATGCATTTCTCCTCTATCTAGTGGAGATGGAAGGTAATCTACTACAGCATCAAGAACTAATTGAACTCCCTTGTTTCCAAGAGCAGATCCACAGAAGATTGGGTAGAGTGCATTTGCAACTACTCCAGTTCTAATAGCTTTTTTGATAAGGTCGATAGAAATTTCTTCTCCTCCTAGGAATTTTTCAGCTAATTCATCATTGAACATAGAAACTTTATCAATCATTTCTTCTCTGTATGATTCAGCCTTAGCTTGCATATCAGCAGGAATTTCATTTTCAGTAACTACCAATCCGTGATCACCTGAGAAAGTGTACATTTTCATCTTCATCAAATCGATGATTCCTGAGAATTCATCAGCTTGTCCGATAGGAAGTTGCATAACTACTCCTTTGTCAGTAATTCTTTCTTTGATAGAATCTACAGACATATAGAAATCAGCACCAAGTTTATCCATCTTGTTTACCAAGATAATACGAGGTACATGGTATTTATCAGCTTGTCTCCAAACAGTTTCTGTTTGAGGTTCAACTCCTTGAGATCCATCGAGCAAAGCTACAGCTCCGTCTAGAACTCTTAGAGATCTTTCAACTTCAACAGTAAAGTCAACGTGTCCTGGGGTGTCGATGATATTAATATGATGGTTGTCCCAAAAACATACTGTAGTCGCAGATGTAATTGTGATTCCTCTTTCTTTTTCTTGTTCCATCCAGTCCATTTCTGCAGCACCTTCATGAACTTCTCCAATCTTGTGTTTTCTACCTGTATAAAACAAAACTCTTTCTGTAGTAGTAGTTTTACCAGCATCAATATGCGCCATGATACCGATGTTTCTCACTAATCTTAACTCTTTCTCAATCATTTTCGTATATAAAAAATTAAATAAACGATACATCTCCCAAAAAATTGGATCCGTTTATGGATATAGATTCGCTAGGTATTTTCAAGTTAAAATTGAAGAGTTTAAACTATAGAATTACAAGATAAAATTTTACTTGACTTTTTATTTAAAATATTTATATTATTAAAACAATACACCATAAAAAACAAAATAATTATCTTATGAAAACAAAACTTATTGCTTTATGTATCGCCATTTTGGCTAGTGTCTCAATGTTTGCTCAGTCGATCTTTTTCGAGCAAGATGTCCGGATATTCAACAACAGTGCCGTTCCCTTTACTCAGGGTCAGTGGGATCAAAAAGTAAGTGGTGGTCTCTCTATGGGGCCATATATTGCAACCACAACTGGTTGGAATGAAGCACTCTGGATGATTAATTACACAACTGGAAATTTTGCTTTCGGACTTGGAACTGGCGTTGAACAGCTTACAAATTGGTCATTCCGGGTATCGCCATGGGCACAGTACACTCATCCGCTTGGAGAAAAAAACTCTTTAAAATTATTCTCCTTGTGGGAAATTGGTAAAGGTACAGGGAATTACTGGTACACAAACAGCCTCACCTACGAAACACCTAAATGGTCAGTAGGAGCGCTTGGTCGTCGTACCTATGGATTTGGACCTATTGCCGGGTACAAGATTGGAATTGGTTCCTGGAATCTCAAAATATCTGCGGCTACTCCGTATGACTTTGAGGATACCACACTCAAACCTACAATTATATTGACGGTTACCAATTAAAGATTTTATGTCTTTACTAAGAATCGAGGCTTTTTAAGCTTCGATTTTTGTAATTGCAATATCTTTTATTGACATTTTACATAAAATATTTATATATAACTTATTTATTATCCAATATCGCTATGAAACTAAAATTTAACAATGATCTTTCTCAACAAGAAATCTATGCAACAGGCCCAGAACTTGCAGAAACTATGTGACAAGACAGAGACAAAGATGGGAATAGAATCTATGATTTTCCTCACACGAAAGAACAATTAGTGACCACCCTAGATAATCCTGTCCTGATGACTGATGATTATAAACTTTTTCATATCAAAGACTACATAGCTAGACAAACTGTACAACTTCTCCTCCGTAAACCTATGATTATTATAGAATATGATGGGATCAGAATGGAATTTGAACAAGGTAAATATCCTGGTGTCTGGTCTCCAAATATAGATACATTATTGATGTGTAAGGCTATGCAAAAATTAGATTATTCACATATAAGGACAGCCATAGAAGTAGGAAGCTGACCTTGATTTGCGGCCAGATACATAGCAAGTAAAGCTCCAAACCTCAAACACCTTGTAATGAATGATATTAATCCTAATGCGCAAAAATATTTTACAGATACCAACGAAGATTCTAGAGCTGAATTTGTGTTGTGAGATGCAAAAAAATACTTAGATGAAAATCAGTTTGATTTGGTTGTCTGTAATCCTCCATATATCCCTAGACCTAAGGCTATTGAAGACAATCCGTATGAGGGACTTGAACTCCTCATCTATCTTATCAATAATTTACACAAAGAAGCAATCTTGAATGTCTCAAGTCTTGGTGAAGATGTCATCAATCCAATCCTCGAACAATGCTGAGCAAAGATAGAACTACTCGATGAAATAGAAGTTCCTCTAAAGGTTGGGAATGTCTTGAACAACAAAGAACGACTAGACTATCTCATCACTGAAAAAGGACTCAAAGACGACTATCACGATGGACATCAATATTGGCAAAAACTTAGAATACTTAAATTGAGTAAATAAAAATTACATATCTTGATTTACAATTATTCTTTATTTTCTTTGTTGATATATTTTAACAACAGTTTATCGATATGACCTATAGACTTCATATCAGAGATCATTATAGTACTTATATTTAACTATCTCTACAAAGTTTATGCAATCTATCATCTCATTCTTTCTTAACACATATTTGTATTTCTACAGAAGTAGGAAGGATTTTGTGTATTGTAGCTAAACTCTATTGTTTACATATATCAATTTAAACCTTCCTTACTTCATAAGGGAGGTTTTTTTATTTTTTATTCTCCATACAAATGACTACACTACCATTAGATATACTATTTGCAGATACATCCAAAGAATCTCATACATGATTGAGAGAAATAATAGTTTCTATCAAAAATATATTAAAAGAATCTTTTATCCTTTCATACGGTTCTCGTTCTGACTTTACACCCAGATGTAATAGGCAATGAATACTGGAATGCCAACGCTGTAAATCTGCAAATGAATGTGATCTCCACGCACTAGGGACCGTATTCCAAAGAAAACAAAAAGAGCAGGAAAGACTAGAAGAACAGGACAAACTGAGAGAACAAAAAAAGTTAGAAGAACAAACTACTGAAAAAGAGGAAATATCAAAAGAGGAAAACACAAATAAGCAAATTACTGTCTTAGAAAATTCTATAAGAGACTTAGAAAATCTATTGGACCAATCAAGTTCTCTGTTAGAAAAAATTAAAAAAAACCTTAAAGATGCTTAAATTGAGCAAATAGAAAAACGGGACGATTGTCCCGTTTTTTTGTAATCAAATCTATTATTTAACAAAGTGCAAAAATACTCATTCATATTTTTTGACATCTTGGATAGTGACAGTAGTTCAATCATCTAATGTGATTGTTCCCTTGTCTCAAGTTTGCCCTCAAGATTCCGCATAGAACGGTGTCTTGTCAAAGATTAAGACGCGTTGACCATCAATATTGAGGTCTTTGATCAACTTAGGATTTTCTATCTCTAATTCTTCATATCCAACGAATTGCGTTGCTGAAACTCATTCAAGATATTTGGACCAGTCTGTTCATTTTTTAAACATGTCTTTGGTCCCTTGACGTGACTTTTCACGAGCCTCTTCCATAGCTATTTCAAACCCAGCTTCATCCACCAGCATAGTATTTTCTTTGGCTATTTCTCTCGTAAGTTCTACAGGAAATCCATAGGTATCATAGAGCATAAATACATCTTTACCAGCAAGAGTTCCATTTGCCTTTTCTATCAATGTTTGAAGAAGTTTATTTCCGTTTGCGATAGTTTTTGTAAATTGAGACAATTCCTCTTTGATAGTTTGAGCAATAGCATTTGGCATAGTTAACTCACGACTCTTTGCGATCTCTGCAATCATATCATCTATAAATTGACTATACGCTTCTGGTGAATGCTCTTTGATCAACATCAAATTGTAGTACATTCTTCTGATAATCATTCTCAATACATATCCAGGACCCACATTGGAAGCTATAGCTCCATCGTTTACCAAGACTATAACTGTTCTCAAATGATCTGCGACAATTCTCATTCTCCTCTGATTTTGAGCATATTCAGCACCTGTATATCTACAAATAATATCGATCAATGGTTTGAAAATATCTGATTCGTACACCGTTTCTTTCCCTTGTAGAGTTTTGCAAAGTCTTTCAAATCCCATACCTGTATCTACATTTTGTTGAGATAATTTGGTAAGTGTACCTGTTTCATCACGATAGAATTCCATAAATACATTATTCCATATTTCCATCCAATTATCTTCATCATCTTTGACATTACTCTCTAGTGGTGGAAAATCAGCTTCTCCAACTCGGTAAAATATCTCTGTATCTGGACCACAAGGACCTACAGGTCCAGGACTTCGTCGATTGTTGTCAGCTGGTAGATACGATAGTTTGTCTTCTGTAATTCCAGCTGCTTTCCAATATCAAGCTGTCTCATCATCTCTTGGAGTAGCTTCATCTCCTTCAAAAACAGTTACCGCTATTTTTCTGTGATCAATCCCAAGATATTCTGGACTTGTAAGAAATTCTCGACTTCGACTAACTGCTTCCTTTTTGAAATAATCTCCCAATGACCAGTTTCCCATCATTTCAAAAAATGTGAGATGACTTGCATCTCCAACAGAATCAATATCTACTGTTCTAATACATCTTTGAATATTAAAAACTCTTCTCCCCAATTGATGAGGTTTTCCCATAAGATATGGAATGAGTTGTTGCATACCCGCAACATTAAACATAGCAGTACTCTCTTTATCTGCGATTAGAGAAACTTCTGTAAGGTATTTGTGTTGTTTAGATTCTCGAAATGTACTTCGTAATTTTCTAAATTCACTTGAAGATAAGGCTTTCATAGAACTTGAAATAGATAAAATACTAATCTGATTTTTTATATGCATTTGGCTAGAAATTACAAACATTTTTTAATTTTTACGTTTTAGCTTGCTTTTGAAATCTAGATCATTAGTAACTACCCCGCTCATCAAAAAATTCTTAAAAGTATGAAACATGTGAAATGTGGCTTTATTAGCCTGATTTTGGTATCTACGTTCACCGCTTGCGAAAGCGATGGACCGTTTGGAGTAAATGATGGTCTTGTTCTTTTACAAGATCAGAAACCCATCAAGGACACATTGTCTATTGTCGAGAGACAACAAGATAGTTTGTTTTTTTGGGACCCCGGAAGTATCGAAATCAATCTCCCTCACGGAGCAAAAACTGCCATAGAATCGGCAGACATTGAGCTAGTAAAGTCAGAAAACCGTATGAAATTCATCTCCAAAAAAGAATGGGATAGAACACAGAGAGATTCACTCTCTCATGTATCAGTAACCACAACATTTGAAGATGGACACTCTACGGTTCGGGTCCTCGCTATCAAGTGGGAAGGGATTAAAATCCCAAACACACTGTGGCAAAAAGTAACACTAGAACCAGCTAACGTCGGGGAAGTCTCGATGTATCCTGGAGAAAGGTGTGCCATTGAGTTTACTTGGAACTATCCAAAAGAACTCCGTGGTCTTCTCAGAGCTGAAGTTGCTTATCAAGCATCGACAGAAAAAGTTCCAAATTGGAATACAGTATCTCTTGAGAAGAAAAGATTTACAGCATCGTTTGTCTACGGTCAAAACGGTACCGCAAGGTTCCGAATTACTGGAAACAAACGAAAAACCGAGGTTTCATTTGCGGTTGTGTCAATCGTAATCTAAAAAAATCTCATCTTTCAAAAAAGAGCATTGGATTTTTCCAACGCTCTTTTGCTTTACTCTATTGTATTAATTTGCTTAAGACTATTATTGTTTTTTAAGCTATCTATAAACTCATATAAATTAATCTTATTAACCCCTACTGTACTCAATAAATATAATTCTGGTCTATTTCCTAAATTTTCAGGTATCGTGACATCAATCATTTTGGCACCTGCTATATCAAAACTAAATCTAAAGAGATAGGTAAGATTGTAGCTAGTAGCGAATTGATCATTTGTCTTGAGTGGATTTGAGTCGTACGCTGTAAACGTTTGATTATCTTTATCCCAGAGATAGAAATATCTAGAACCTACTGGAGAAATAATTTTGATATTATTTGAATATACTGCTGTCATTTTATCTCCTCACAAAAGCTTAATCTCACGATACGTAAGTGTCATAGCTGAAGCTGGACTTCTTCGGAATTGGTAAAGTTTACCTTCTGACCATGCCAAGAAATTGACATCTATAGCGAAAGCGCTAAATCCAGATCCAAATTTTGCTTTGCTTGCTAATTCTGGAGCAATCATATATTTTTGACCTTGTTGATAGATTGTTTGAGAACCAATAGTGTTACGATATCTAGTTACCAATGTACTATTTGATAGACTAGTTACGTTTGGTGAGAATACATACATATTTGCTTTACCATACGTACCAATTCATCCAATATCTGTAGGGAATCCATCAGCATCAGCTGTAGTTACCGGTTCTATACCAGATCTACCTACAAAATATATTTTACCTGTTGGCGTGAAACAATAGAATCCATTTTTGGATAAACTCACATCACAGCCTTTAACTGTCTCATCAATTCCATAATTAACTACACTACCTCTTGTATTATCATTCATTGCACCAATAATTCCTCACTTATCTCCAACAATCATAATGTCTTTTCCAAATTCAATTTTGGATAGATTTCAGATATTGTTTTTTTCTGATGCATTAAATGTCAAAATACCTGTTTTTTTACCTGCTACAGGATCATCAAGATCTACAAGGTTATTGACTGGGATTATGTTAAATCCTTTGTAATAGTCTGATTTAAGTAGTTTTTTGAGTTGTTGTATATCCTCTACTCGTCTTCCTTTGGTCTCAAGGACATTGAGTTTTCCTAATATTTCTTTATATTTGATACTCTTTTCATCACCTGTTGGATCCATAGTCTTGAAGATAGCCATATCCTTTTTGATATCATCGATTGTAAGATCTACGGTAACTCATTGAGAATTCACATATACTTCTTTGGCTGGCTTTTGAAAAATTTGTGACAATAAACTATACAGCATAAAGAGAACAAATATACTCAATAGAGCTACTGTAATTTGATATTTGTTTTTGAATATTGTAAATTTCCACTGATTAAAGATATTTAATTTTTGTGCCCATGCATGAAGTTGTTCTCATCACAATGGAGCATGTTTAGCTACACGTCCAGAAATTAAGTAACTAGTCACAAATCCGATTGATTCCTTTTCTAATCTTGCACAAAGAATTTCGTTGATAAATTGTACACTTTGTTCTGGCTCTGATTTGATAACATCTTCTAATTCTTTGATATCATAAGGATCTAATACATCAGAAATTTTGGTTCCAATATAGACAATTTCATCACCAGACTCCAAATCTCCCTCAATAAATTCTGAAAAAAGATCTATTTTCCCTCTCAATTTAGCTCAATTATCTAAGTTGTAATACATTTTTTGATTTCTAAAAATCATCACATTGACGTTTCCTATCATAGAAGAGATCAACACCATACCAATGATAATCTGGAAATATCATTTTATTTCAAAATATTCAACATCACGGACCTTGTCAGCAAATGCTTTAAGTTTTGTATTGAGATCCTGGAGGGCCAATTCACATCTACTTTTGGTTTGATCAATATCATAATCATTGTTTTCCACATCATCAATAAGATTTGCTATAAATTCTTGAATCAAATCTTTTTGGTATTCCACAAATTTTTCGGTAGGAAATTCTACAAATATCTTACATTGAATACCATCTTTGAAATGCTTATGCACGTCAATATAATGTTCAGCTTCTTTATATATTTTTTTTCCTTCCTTGATTTGCATATGTGGGGAGTTTTATTTATTTAAAAACAAAAAAAATACGGCACTGTTTCTTGTCTATTGTTCTACAAAAAATTATCTATTTTTCAATAGTAAATAGCGGAAAATGTAGTTAATGATTTTGAGGCTATCTCTAATTTTCTTTGTATTTCTTTTTGGATCACTAATCCATCTCCAAAGTCGCTCTATTTTAAACTTTCTTCGTAGTCTCGGAGCTCTTTTTTGAATACCTGCCCAAAAATCAAATGTTCCTCATTGATTGAGCACCAATAATTTATATTTTTTGATAAGTTCTTTGTTGCTCCATGCCCAAAGTTCTTGAATTGGATATTCTGGAGTTGTCCTAGCTACAAGTAAAACTGTGTATTTTTTACGATTTGTAGCAAGAAGTTCTTCAAGCTGTTCTCGATCAAAGTTTGTATATCCATCTTGAGCATATAAAATCTCAAATCACTTGTTTGTTAGAACTTCTTTGGTTTTTTCTAAGATACCTGGGTATGTCCCATAGAGAATAATTTGTAATTCATCAGCACCAAATCTTTCTTGAATATGCTCCAAAAAAGAAAGACCAAAATCTGTTCCATTAAGATTTGGCAATCGTGGTGTGTTTGTTTTTATTTTTTTCAACTTGCTCGCCATTCGGTAGAAAAGCTGCAAAGCAATTCCATCCGGCAAAAGAAAATCTGATTCTAATAATGCTTTTTTATATGCCGCTCCTATGGTTTTGGGTGACATAATTTTGTAATCTTCCCAAACTGCATCTATAAATTCTGATGAATCCACTTCTTGAGTATATGTTTCAAATAGTTTTTTTCCTGTGATATTTGCAAAATACAAATAATTAACGATCGTATGTGATTTGCGATGATATTCAGAAAGAATCGCTTCACAAGCTTTTTCTTTGTCTCCAAGAAACAATTTTGAAAGTACCGAGTCCATGTTTTGAAAAAAAGATTAAATTATGAGTGTAGTGTATTTTTTTACCACAAAAAATCAAGACACACACATTCTATCGAGATTGAATAGCAATCCCTGGATAATAATATTTGAGAATTTCCTCTGCTGTTCGTCATTGTAATGCTAGGTATTGAGCTCATTTTCCACTCAATCCAACTCCATGACCATTAAATGTGTCACAAGAAACTGGATCAATTCTAGAAACAATATATGGTGTGTCTGTCCATCATCGTTTTTCTTTACCAGATCGAGTAAATCCAGCTGAACAACTAAAATATGGCAAAATTGGCAGATATCATTTGTAAGAAATAATCTGATTTTTGGTTGTTTCAAATTGAGTATATACTTTGCTGAGTGTTTGTTCTAATCCTGCTCCTACATATTTTTGAAAACTATTTGGATCATCTATTGCATTATAAAGAGATCCTTTGGGAATAGCTGGATGTTTATTTTTCCCATTGAGGTAGAAAAGTGCATATCCTTTGGAAATAAGCTGCATAACTTTAATTTTTTCTGGATACTCTGTGTCATTTGTTTCAGCGATTCCACGTAAGTAGCTCATAAACGGCAATGTATTGATAATCACTGATTGTTTAATAAACTTACTTGTAGCTAAATTTTTGATGGTATCTTGAGTAAACGTTAATGAGCCACTAAAACTGTTCCATGGGATTTTGGCATAAGAAACTCTAGAATAATTATCAACCCTTACCGTACCGGACATGCTATCACTGACCAGTATTTTCTCAACAGAAACATTTACTCAACTTATAGTGAGAGAAAAATCAGATTTTTGTTTTTGTATAGTTCCTGTAGCCACGGTAAACGTTTTTTTACCAATAGTAAATACACACATCGTATCACAAGAAATATTTCGTTTATTGTAATTTGTAGAAAGATCATACAAAAGAACCTTAATATTTCCTGCCATAAGTTTCTTGGCAGAATCCACAGAAATCTGGCTGGTAATTTTGGTAGTTTTGACATTTGTGGGACTTATATTATTCGCAGTACTATAGTCTTTTTTGAGAGAATTAACATAGGTGTCGAAAGCACTTACTCGTTTTTTAAGAAGAGACACCCCTGAGATAATGGTCCCTTTATTGAAGGTGTTTGTCGTGTTTCAACCTGTTGTAACTCCTGGGATAGTAGTTATTGTGGTGGCACCTGTTTTTTGCACAACAGCTGGTGTCACCGAAACTGAGCTGACCAGTACTCCATTTTGGAGATTTGATCGAACTGCATTTCTAATGTCACTGAGCTGGGCATAGAGATTTTTCCCTGGACATGAGGTAGTTCCCGCATCTCTATGCCCAGCGAGTCTATAGTTGGTCTTTGAGATTATATAGGGAGCATCTTTGATAGATATATGATAATCGGTTTTTGCAAGCGGGTCTATATTATACTTTCTTGCCAATGCTGTCGCCAATGCCGTCAGACTTTTGATTTGTGCGTCAGTTGGTTGTTGTATTTCAAAATTTCCCATCAAGGAAATACCTACACTAGGTGTATTATTCCAACTATCATGAGCACCGATAACACTCTCTCCACCTGCTCTCCCCTCATACACATTTCCATATGGATCAATCAAAAAATTATATCCAATATCACCTCGGCCTTTGGTTATGGTGTGGTATTTGTAAATATCTTTGAGGTAGGCGATTACACTATCTTTCCCAGTAAATGATGAGGTATCCCCTGCTGTATGATGGACAATAATTTTATTTTTAGCATAATGATAACTCTGTGGTCGAGAAAGAAAATTGACTCCATAATCATACACAGAGTAATCTAATTTCTGCTCATCTGCATAGTTAGAGAGAAGATAATCATTTCTTGTTTGTGAAATATAATCTGCTTGTTGTTTCTGAAAATATTCATCAAAATTTGTGTCTTCAAGACGTTTCATTTCCTCTTCATTTTTTGTCTTGAGCCAAGCTTTACGATCAGCATATGGCATTTTGGAAAATCTAATGGCCTCATTTGCTCATCGCTCTGCACGAGTGATAATAGTAATCCCTGGCAAAGACCAGTCTTTGGCAAAAACTGAACCGATAAGGCCTAGAATACATATTATGGTGATTAATAATTTTTTCATAAAGGAACTAGTTAATAATAAGTAAATCTTGATAGTTATAAGATATTTTCTGTATGTCGTTTGAATAGTCGTTTCCAAAGAAAATAACGTCTAGATTTTTCCATATGGTTTTTCTTTTTTGCTACAACGCCTCAATGATGATGTATATTAATTTCTGGATTATAGATAATTTTATATCATAATTTTAAGATTCTAAAATGTAGATCAATCTCTTCCATATAGAGAAAAAAGTTCTCATCAAATCCTCATATTTTATCAAACAACTCCTTATCTATAATAAAAAAACTTCATTGCACTCGGCTTGCTTCGGTAATTTTATTGGTTTTTATACAAAAACTTAGTGATAATCTCAATAATAAGTTATTTAATGGTAAAATAGTTCCGTGAGTCCAAGGGCCATTACTATTTACACCTACTACTTTCACTGTTTTTTTATGTTCTTCGATATAATCATATACCCTTTTTATAGTGTCCTTTTCTACAAATTCTATATCTGGATTTGCTAAAAGCATATACTTTGCATCATATGTTTTAGCTAATATATTATGACCATACCCAAATCATCAATTTTTAGGAGATCTTAAAAATACAATATTTTCTCCTTTATACTCTTTTTCAAGATCTGATAAATCATCTTTTGAATCATTATCTAAAACAAATATTTTATATGTAATATTACTATCTTTCAAATCTGCCAAGATATCTTCTATACACTTTTTAGTGTATTTTTTTGTATTATAGTTTACGATCTGTATTCAAAGATCAAGCAACTTTTCCATTCACAATTATTACGTATAAAATACACTTGCCAATAAAATTCTAGTCTAACACACAATACAAAATCAGATTTTCTTCTTTGGTGTTGGAATTAAACATTTTCTGAAGTTTGAGTCGTTTACGAGATTGGTCATGAAGTCCATGATTATCAGCATATGCTATCCACGCATCAATAAATTGAATACCAATTCCCGCCTGGAATATCTTTTGTAAGAGTGAATATTTTTTGAATATATTCCCAGGATGCGGCAGATATTTGAGTATATCTTCCAATGTCCCAGCTAATTCCTCATCTTCCTGAATCAAACGAAAAATATCCAATAATACTTCTTGTCTTCCCATCGCCATCATAATCAATAACTCTTGAAGTGGCGCATTTTGGAGATATATCTGATTATCAATCGCAAATGTTTTCATCTCATCAATTGTCGACTCACCTACTGGGATAACCATACATCTCGACAAAATTGTATCGAGCAATCCAGCTTTGTTGGATGTCGTAGCGATAATAATCTTGTTTGGAAGTGGCTCCTCACAGCTTTTGAGAAAAGCATTAATTGCTCCTCCGCTCATTCTCTCAATATGTTCGATAAGAAGTACTTTGATAGGTCAAAACCCAGATTGAGACAACCGAGCATTCATCTCTCTCACTCAAATATCTTGGTAATTGTAGGTTTGCATGAGCGTACTGTATTCTTTATTTGCTGTTTTTTCTTCAATTTTGATGGTGTGTTTTTTACCTAACTCTTGGGAGAAATCTTTGATCTGAAGGCAAGAACTTTGCATATATGGACCGAGGAATTCTTGGAGACACTCTAAAGCGAGCTGAGTTTTCCCAACTCATTGAGGACCTGACAACAAGAAAAAAGCTGCCTGAGATCACGCTCCGGATTGGTACGTTTGGATGTATTTGGTCAATAACGATTTGGCTTCTTCATATGCTTTGGACATCAAATAATCATGAAAAATAAAGCATTTTTATTCTAAGGAAATGAACTTTGGATGCAATGGAAAGATTTGGTGATACAAAAAATGCCCTCACGAGGAGGACATCTATTTCTTTTTCTTTATAACTTTTTTAACAGCTGACTTTTTTATCTCTTTTACAAACGTTCTGTTGTCTCTATTATTTTGAACACGAGATGTGGCGCGAGTGATGGCGGCCTTTCTTCTGAGAACATCCCAGTCACTCAAATGGTCTTCGTAATATCTCGGATTAGGAAGAATAGCCACCAAAACACTGGCCTGATAGGTAGTTAATTTGCTCGCAGAGGTGTGAAAATATTTTTGTGCAGCAGCCTCCACTCCATACAAATTTGTGCCGAATTCTGCCACATTGAGATAAACTTCGAGGATGCGTTCTTTGCCTCGAATGGTTTCCATCAACAATGTATAATATACTTCAAAAACTTTCCTGATGTATGATCTCCCCGGCCATAGGAAAACGTTCTTGGCAGTTTGCTGACTGATCGTACTTCATCAAACAGATTTCTTTCCTTCTATTATGTTTGTTTCTACCGCATTAGCTAATGCATCTATATCAAATCCAAAATGATCAAGAAATTTTTGATCCTCCCCTGCCAAAACAGCATATATCATATTCTGGGATATTTTGTTTATAGGAACTCGTGTTTGCTGAATAGTTCCAGATCCACTCTGAACACCCATAATCAGCATCAATGGCGTAAATGGTGGATTCACCCACTTAAATAGTAAGGTAAAAAATACTGAAGTCCCAAAAAATATTATTGCACAATATTTAGCAATACCAAGAGCTTTATCTCGATGAGTCTTTGTATGTTTGGGAATATAGTATCTCATTTCGGGGATGTTGAATTTTAAATATTGGATTCATATTGAGTGTCATCTCCGCCTAGCCAGTTGCAGCGGAGATCCAATAGAAATCAGATGGATTCCCGCCGTTTATCCAACCCTCAAGTTGGGCAATTTCATTAAGCGGGAATGACACACAGATAGATCGCCACGCCTCTGGCTCGCGATGACGATAAAAAAAATCTACCTCGCAGGAGGTAGACAGAGATTCTTTATGTACTTTCCATTTGAGCGGTAATAATTTTGTGCATTACTCCATTAAGAAGTTTTGGAGAGCCATCATCTGAATATCTCTTAGCTAATTCTATAAGTTCATTGATAATAACTTCTTTTGGAGTTCAAAGTGTTTTTCGTTCCACGTATCCAAGAAGAAATAATGACTGATCAATAATATCCATATCTATATATTTGAATGTGGTTGCATAACTATCAACCAATCCTTCAAGTTCTTTTTCATAGGTATCCACTGCTGGAACCACTTTACATAAATAATCAAAATCAACATCATCTGCAGTCCATTCATCAAAGAAATTTCCTACAAAATCCATCATATGCTCTTGAAAATTTTCATCTTTGAGGACTTCAATTTTACGTTTAAATTCCTCCTTAGCTTTTTCAAACTTTTCTGTTTGGCTTTGGAAGATATTATCTATAAATAAAGCTTCGATTGTAGCTGATCTCTGTGTGATGAGATTACGAAAAAAACAGTGCTGGTACAAGTACGATAGCGCTATTTTTCTGGCGTGTATTCTTGTTTTAATGTTCATGAGTCATAAGAAAAGCGATAAAGTAACAAGCTAATCTAGTGCTACTCATAACGCTATTATGCATCAATTATCTTTTCTGATTTCTTAGCTTTTATAGTAATCACTTGTTTCCCTTTGTAATATCCACAAGATGGACATACTCTATAAGCAAGTTTTTTAGAACCACAATTTGTACATTTTGCAACTTGATATTTTGCAGAAAGAGCTTTAAGGTTGATAGTTTGCCACATAGAATGTCTTTTGGCTCCTTTCATTATAGAAATCTTTTTCTTTGGACCGATAGTCATCTCTTACTTTTATCATTATAAAATCGCTTAAAGCCTGAGCTAAAAGCATAAAGCTACATTAAGCAACACTTACAACAGTTTTGAGATATCTTCTTCCGTCAAAACGTGCGAATTTCTTTGTAGAAAATGCAACCTTTCCGTCTACAGCAGCATGAACAGAAAAATCTTTACCTGCGTAGGTATTTTCTCCACATTCATATTGAGATCCTTTTTGTCTAAGGATGATATTTCCTGCTGATACAGATTGACCTCCAAATACCTTGACTCCTCTGTACTTTGGATTTGAATCTCTTAAGTTTTTTGCCGATCAACCGGCTTTTTTATGTGCCATTAGTACTACTGAAATAAGTAAAACTTCAACAAGTGCTATTTATAGAAATATCCTTGCAGAATTCAAGAGTTTTTATGTATTTTTTGAAGTGAATAGAATACCTCCCCTCGCGTATGCAAAAGGGAGGCATATCCTATTATTCCAAACCTTGTGACTTTCTGTAAATTCCACCAACTGGGAGCAATCTACCGATAATTACATTTGATTTAAGATCAGAGAGTGTATCGATAGCTCCTCTTAATGAGGCACCTACCATGACTCTAATTGTTTCTTGGAATGATGCAGATGACAACCATGAATCAGCTTCTTTAGCGATATTGGTCAATCATAATGCCAATCTTCTTCCCTTAGCTGGAGTTTTACCTTGAGCTTCGAGAGCTTTGTTTACAATTACAAATTCTTCATATTTAACATGAGTTCAAGGGATGAAACTACTTTCTCCAGAATCTTCAATGAAGACTTTTGAGAATAATTGTTTCACAATAACTTCAATATGTTTGTCATTTAGGTCTTGTCCTTGAGACGCATATACTTTTTTAGTTTCTCTAATGATGTATTTTTGTGCAGGTAGATCACCAACAATCTCTTTGTATTCTCTGATATCCAATGTACCAAGTGTCATTACATCTCCCTTGTACACGTAATCATTTTCTTTGACCTTTGGTGAAAGACCATGGAGTGCTTTACTGTAACTCTCTTGTACTCCGATTACAAGGTATTCTGGATTAATTTCCAATACTTTACCTTCTTCTTGTACTTTGAGTTTACTCTTTCCTTTGATTGCATAGACACCTCATTTCAAGAGAACTTCTCATTTCTTAACAGATACCTCATATTTTTCTTTAAGGATATATGTTTTCTTTTGATAATCAGAAAGTACTCTAATATATCTAAGTTTGTTATGTTCATAGAATGAAACAACACCATCAAATGGAGATACAATCGCAGGTAAACTTGGAGATCTAACTTCAAATAACTGCTTAATTCTATCTACTCCATCAGCGATATCTCATGCTCCACCAGCAACTCATCCTGAATGAAACTGTTTCATTGTCAACTGAGTAGTTGGTTCTCAGATAGACTGAGCAGCAATAATTCCTACTGGAACTCCAATATCAACGATTTTTCTTGTTGAAAGATCCATTCCATAACATCTTTGACATACACCACTTACACATACACACACCAATGGTGTTCTAATCTTTATTTCTTCAATCTTTGTATCTTCGATAAGCGTAATATTTTCTTTATTCAAAAGTTCTCCTTCTGTAATAATTGTAGTTCAGTTACTATCAACAACATCAGCAGCAACTACTCTACCATATAATGCGCGAGAGAAATCTTCATCCATAGCTTCATATTCAGCTTTAGAGAAAATAATAGATTTTTCTGTACCACAGTCATGAGTTCTTACAATAACTTCTTGAGCAGAGTCACAAAGTTTTCTTGTAAGATATCCTGAATCTGCTGTTCTCAAGGCAGTATCTGCTTTTCCTTTTCTTCCTGCATGCGCAGAAATAAAGTACTCAATTGGATTTAGTCCTTCAGCATAAGAGTTCTTGATAGGAAGTTCAATAATTTCTCCCTGAGGATTAACTACGAGTCCTTTCATACCTGAAATCTGAGTCATATGTGTCTGAGAACCTCTGGCTCCAGAATCGATCATTGTATACAAATCTTGTCCTGGTCCTGTAATATCCTTCAAACTCTTTTCTACAATTGTTTTAACTTCTGTTCGGATTTTGATAATATTTCTATGTTTCTCATCCTCTGAGAAGAATCCTTTGTAATAATATTTGTAGATTTCATTTGTTCTTTCATCTCCTTGTTTAAGTTCATCTTCCTTTTGTGGTGGGATCAACATATCAAGTACATTCACAGATGTCGCAGCAATTGTTGAGTATTTGAATCCAAGATCTTTGATTTCATCAGCAACGACTACTGTAGTTTCCATATCATATTCATCAAAGATTTTACTAAGAATCTTTTTCAAATCTTTTGATTTTTGCTTTGTATTCATAAATCTAATTTTCTCTGGCAATACGTTGTTGAAGATAACTCTTCCTACCATAGTAGTAATTGGCGTACCATTGTAGTTCAGAATAATTTTATCTTTAACTTGAATATTTCCATTATAGTACATATCCAAAACATCATCTATAGTATTGAAGATTCCCATAACTGGATTTTTCTCCAATCGTTCTTCTTCAGATTTATTTTCTGGATATTGTTTGTTGTAATAATCAGTAAGATAGTAGATACCAAGTACCATATCCTGAGAGTGAGTAATTGTAGGATCTCCAGAACCTGGTTTCAAAATATTTTTATCTGCTGCAATAAGTTCTCTAGCTTCTCTCTGAGCTTCATCAGAAATTGGCAAATGCACCGCCATCTGATCTCCATCGAAATCGGCATTAAAGGCAGGACATACAAGAGGATGAATTCTGATTGTTTTACCAGGCATCAACTTGATTTTGAACGCTTCCATAGACAATCTGTGCAAAGTTGGCGCACGATTTAAGAGCACGTATTTATCCTTGATCACTTCTTCCAAAAATTTAAGTGCTACAGATGATTCTTCTTTAATCATCTTTTCAGCTTGTTTTGGTGTGTATGCAATCTTTTTCTCGATAAGTTTACCAATAATGAACGGTGTAAACATTTTAACTGCGATATAGATTGGCAATCCACATTCATTCAACTTCAAGTTTGGACCAACAGTAATGATTGATCTTCCTG
>JBAXSM010000059.1:0-4599 GCA_037130715.1 Candidatus Absconditabacteria bacterium | reverse complement strand
GATGATATAAAGTATCTAGATACGTTAGAATGTTTTCTTACTAAATCGCAAATAGCGGATATTAATAAACAATTAGTATCTAGAGAATGTAATTGCAAAGAATTATGTAAAAAAATAGATGCATTATTTAATTCAAAGTTATAAAGTATAAACATGCCATTTATACATGCCCATTATATGTGTTGTTATATAAAAATAAAGAATTTGGCTAAAGGTGTAAAAATAATAAAACAAAACATAAAAAATAAAAAACAAATATATATATGGTGTATGAATAGGTTGTTTATAAATTTACGCATTGTATGGGATGAAGTGAGTAAATTTGTTTACTGGACTCGATTCTCCTGTGAGAGAGAAATCATTGGTTTGTAAGTTATTTTCTTCGAAGATTCTTAGATCAGCTGGGACATTATCTCCTTCTTCAATATAGACACAGTCACCAACCACGAGATTTTCTACCTTTTCTTCTATTAATTTTCCATCTCTTTTTACCTTAGCAACTGGATTTAACATTTTTTTGAGTGATTCCATAATTCTCTCTGCCTTGGCTTCTTGGATATATCCAATAGCTGCATTTATCAATACAATTACTCAGAGAATCGCAGCTCATCTTAGATCATCTAGATAGATAGAGATGAACATGCTTACAATCAAAAGGATAATGAGGACATCTTTGAATTGTTGGAGAAATTTTATCCATTTGGGAGTTTTGTCTAATTCAGCAAGGATGTTTTTCCCATAGTCAACAATTCTTTGTCCAGCTTCTGTGGAACTGAGTCAATTTTTGTCTGTCTTGAGCGAAGCCCAAAGCTGTTCTGGTGTTTGTTGATATCCTGGATTTGACATTTTGTTTTGGATAATATACTAAAAACGTATTTTTTTTATTTTTCTTTAGTTATTTTATAGAGAAGGACAATTTCTATAATATTTACCATCATAGCTGTTCATCCATAACTAATAAATGGTAACGTAAGTCATGTATTTGGTAAAATTCTTAGATTTACTCACATATTTACAAATGCCTGTATCATAATCAATGCTATAATTCCCACACCAATAGTTTTGTTATATTCATTTCTTACTTGAGGAAGCTTGGAGATGAAATAATATGCTAAAAATAGGTACATAGCTAACAAAAACATATCTCAAAGCATTCCAATTTCCTCTGAATATGCAGCAAAGATAAAATCACTTTGTGCTTCTGGAATATATCCAAATTTTTGTAAACCTTTTCCATATCATTTTCCGCTAAATCCTCATCCTCCTACAGCAATGAGTGCTTGTTGATTTTGCCATCCCACATCTCTACTTTGGGGATCTACATTAGTATTTAAAAAATACGTAAATCTTTTTTGAATATAATCAAACTTGTCGCTAACCAATCCAGCCACACTTCCTGCAAGCAACGCCGTTATCAATCATCCAAAGACCATAATCAGAATATATTTTACTTTTTCTCCAGAATATCGAGACATCACTAACGCTACCATCGACAAAATAAGCAATGTTCCTAGATCTGGAATAAGCAAGAATACAAAGAAAAGCAGAACATTAATCACGATAAAGTTTGAAAAAAATTGTTTGGTATTTATAATATCGCGTTTTCTGATTAACCATGATGCAAAAAATAACACATATCATAATTTAAAAAATTCTGCTGGTTGAAGACTTCAAAGAAGGGGAATGTTGATCCATCATCTGGCTCCATTTAATGTCACACCAATTCCTGGAATAAATACAGCTAATTGTAATATCATCATAATTACACCAATAATTATAATATTTTTGTTTTTTTGAAAAAATCCTAATGGGAGGAGATAAATTCCTACTCACATAACTAATCATATTGCTATGTTTTTGAGTTGTCTCAAAAAATAGAAATAATTTGAAGGATCTCCATCTCGATTACCTTGACTAATAAGTTTGAGTGTCAAAGTAAAGGATTCATGAATACTTACGCTGTAAATTGCAAAAATTCCAAAAACAATTAATGCAAGGCCACAAAGAAGAATTGGCATCAGTATATCTGTAAATAAATAGTTTTGTTGTATTACAAAAGGCCTCCTAGATTGAAGACCTTTTGGTTATATGATTTTAGAGGATGTTTTCAATACCTATACTCACTCTGTAGCTTGATTTCCTTGAAGGAGTGGATTGTAACAACGGAACAATAAACTAATAATATCTGGTGTAGTAATTCTATCTACATGAATTGACATACTACCGAGGCCTTCCATAATCACATTACATCTTGTACTCAACATTTTTTCTCCTTTGAGGAAGTTTCTGTATCTTTCGACAATTCTTTCTGCATCATCTTTTGTATTGAGGACATTCAAAAATTTTGTGACTCGTCCTTTGTTGATTTCTTGATTATCTTTTTCTCCCTGATAATACGGTACTACAATATAAAAATCCTTAGTATAAATAAGTCCTTGTTGAAGATCTATATCTTCCAGAAATGTTACATAATCACCTGCTTGTTTTTTGAGCGTTAGATTTTCTATTTTTGTGGTATTCTCTTTCATATAATTGATATAATTTGAGAGGTCGAGATAACTATTACGAGCCAGAATTTGAATAGGGAAGTCTAATCCATTGAGAAATTTTTTGTATTGTTCAAGAATGATTTCTTGTTCGTCTCCATTTTTGAGATCGAGATTGAGACCACTGACTTTGAGAATAGCTCTGATTCCTCAGTCTTTGAGAATCACGGTATCATTTTTTATTTCAGAAATAGGCAACATAGTTTCACTATTAAACATGTTTTCGTGCTTGTTTTTTTGAATTTGTTTTTGATCAGATAGAAGCGCTACCATATACATATAACAAGAATAAAACTACATACCTTTGACTGCTTGAGCGGTATAGAGATTAAAGAAGAATCCTACAATAATCCAACTCAATCCCATTAATGCAATTGCAATAGCGACACCGGTCAAAATCTTTTTGGCTTTTTTGACTCAGTCTTCTCCTTTGTCAAACAAGATAAGATAAAAGGCAAAGATTACTAGAATGAGAGATATAAAGCTAACAAATCCTAATGCCATATTTAATAGATTTTTTACATATTCAGTGGCTGGGCTTGTACTATCATATGCTGTCGTTCCATTGAGTTGAAAATATCCACGAATTTTGTACAGCAAAGAATTTTGATTGTTTGTATTACTACTATCACTTATATTATTTTCTTTGATTACTTTTGCAAGATCTGTTGTGGCTTCTATTTTTTGTGTGTCATAATAAAATGGAGTATCTTCTGCGTGCGTGACTTGTCGGCTAGCAAACATACTTATTATAACAAGAAAGAAAAATCAGATTTTTTTCATATGTATATTGGTAAATAAAGAATATATTGATTATGACAGTTTGTTTGTTATTTGTGTCATTGATGTTTTTATAGGAGCTCATTCAGGAGTTTTACCGTTTGCAAATGAATTAACCACCCAAAATATTGTGCTTATAAAAATCCAACTTAATCCAATACCTCCGATAGCAATGAGCGCATATTTAATTCACTTCAATCCTTCTTTGTATTTACTATCATCACCAGCAGCAGTCAATATAATGAATCCATGGTACATGAGGTATATAAGAGCTACAAAACTCAACAAACTTAATGCATAATTGATCATATTGTTGATTATTTGCAATGTTTGTATCTTGGCTGCGGTATGGCTGTCTATTTGATTGTCTAGTCCTTGCACACCTTCAATTTCACTGATTTTTCACTGGCTATCAGGATTTCTGATGGCCGCATACGCACCAGCTCTTATAGGATTGTCTAGTCCATTTGCTTGTATATATTGAGCTTGAGAATCATTGTATATTGTAGGTTCACCAGGAACTTGTAATTGCGCATAGCTTGTTTGCAAAAATGATCCCATAAATACAATACTTCGAAGTCCTATTTTGTGTCGAGATTTCATGCGTTGCTACAGAAAATTAAAAACATTTTTCTAAGTATACCCATATTTTCTAAAAATTCAAATATTAGACTTGAAAAAGTCGAGATATTTACTATAAGACACTTATTCTTATCTATTATTAAATTGACATTTTTAGTATATAAAACATAATTCATGATTTCTTCTCCTTTTTTGATCTCTTTTGTCTTTGTTTGTTCTGTTTTGAGTGTTGCTGGTGTAGGACTACTCTTTGATAATGCATCTTTTTTGTTATTATCTATCATTAATACCTTAGTTTTCTTTGTTTTTTGAGTATATTTTCTTCTTACAAAAAAAACTAAATCTACATCTACGGTTCAAAAGACCTCCAAAGAAGCTGTTGAAGATAGCGTAGAAGAGAAACCAGCTCATCATCTTCACCAACAACAATTTGTTAAATATACCTATCATCATAAAAAGAAAAAGAATAATTCTGTTTTCTTGATTTTGTTTGGACTTGCTGCAGCGTGATTATTGATATTATGGATAAATCGTTCTGCGTTGTCTACTACTCAACCAAGTGCGTTAAATATTCCAGAGTCTTTGACTGGATATGCAGAATCAATTCTTGCTCAAAAAGATGCCTTGTCTGGAAGTACTGTTTCTGGTGATATTATTGAGAGTACTGGTGAAGTATTGTCTACATGAGGAT
>JBAXSM010000058.1:0-4797 GCA_037130715.1 Candidatus Absconditabacteria bacterium | reverse complement strand
TAGTCAATGATTTTGGTTCTTTATGAATTGTTCGAGCTGGATTTACATTCTCAAATAGCAAACTAAACGATATAGCGAGTCTCATAAAGAACTAGCCCCTTTGGTTTCTTTCCCGGCAATGAGGGAAAGAAATGCCCAGCCGGCAAGGCGATAAAGAAGAAAATGTAGTGATTATTTATCTTAAAAGAAATTGACTTTGGTATGAAAATATATACAAGAATGTAATTTTATATTATTATCATGGCATTATGGCACCAATAGATGGAGATCTTAATGTGACTAGAGAAAATGCTTGAGAAGTTCTCAAGAGAGATGCATTTAAAAATCTTACTAGAGAAGAATTGATGATTTTGTCTGAAGCAAAAATACAATCTAATCAAATTTCTATGGAATCCAGAAAATTTGAGCCAGATATATTCAAGGGAGAGAAAATACAATCTAAGCAAATTTCTACGGAATCAGGAAAATTTGAACGAGCCATATTCCAAAAAAGAGAGGAAAGACAAATTAATTAGAGTAGAAGAATCTAAAGATAATTTTTTTTATTCTTTCCACCCAGTATAGTTACATCCAACGCTCAAAAAGAGCATCCAATCTGATAAAATATGCATCTGTTTTTTACAAAGTTCGAGAATATCGCATTCTATGAGATCTTTGTCTGAGATGTATCAGAAAAAGAGATGTTGTTTCATTTTGAGTAAATCGAGATATTTTTCATCTTGAGAAAATCACTTAGGTGGTCTCTGTAATTGCTCTCATTGTATAGAACCAAAGACTTTTTTAAGTTCTTTATTATCTAAAATCTTCATATATTCATCTCCATGTTCTTGGATGTAATGTCTGAGATTGAGTAATTGATCACTACTTGGCCAGTATAATCCACCTCCAAAAAACGAACCACCATCAGCTTCAATATGGAGATAATATCCAGGTGCTTGAGATTTTTTTCCTTCGGGACTAATTGCCATCCCAAAGTTTTCTTTGTAGATTAAGTCTCACTCTTTGAGCATTCTCGCATCGCGATAAATACGAAAAAGACAATCTTTAGGCTGTAATACAGCGTAGCTTGGATCCAAAATTGTAGCTTCTTCTATCAGTCCTTTACAGAGTTCTTTGAGTGTATCGTATATTTCGAGATAGAGTTCTTTGACCGTAGCAAAAAATTCTCTAGAGTTTTCCTCTTTGACGGCTTTCAAAAATGCAAGTGTCGCAGGATTTAGTTGCATATCATACTTGTTATGATAAATATATGTAATGATCCGTCATCGCGAACGGCAGTGTGGCGATCCAAACTGTGTGTCATCTCCGCTTTGCCTGTTGCGGCGGAGATCTAACTATCAATTTGGATTCCCGCCCCAAATACTTTAAGCGGGAATGACATCGATAGATTGCCACGTCGTTTACAACTCCTCGCAATGATGATAATTTTACCAATCAAAACTTTCCATCAATGTTCCTAGTGAAAACAATTTTTCTTCTTCTCGTCTATTTGCCATAATTTGGAGTCCAACGGGCATCATTTCTCACTGATCTTCGAGCATTCCAGCAGGCACAGACATAGCTGGAAGTCATCCCATATTTGCAGGAATAGTATAGAGATCTTCGAGATACATACTCAAAGGATCATCAATTTTTTCACCGATTTTCCAAGCAACCGTAGGGGCAGTAGGTGTCAAAATAATATCGTATGTTGTGAAAAGCTTAGCAAAATCTTTTTTAAGTTGTTGTCTTGCAGTCTGCGCTTTCAAATAATATCCTTCGTAGTTAGCAGAACTTAATACAAAAGTTCCCAACAGAATTCTTCTTTTGACTTCATCGCCAAATCCCTCTGATCTCACTTTTTTGTAATAACTAATGATATCTTGGTGGTCGAAACTTGTCTCTTGCTGTCCAAATCTAATACCATCAAATCTGGCCATATTTGTGCTTACCTCGGCGGGCATGAGGGTGTAATACATAGGCACAGCATAGTTCAACATAGGCAAATCTACTTCATCTACACAAATTCATTGTGCACGAAGTTTCTCAACGGTATTTAATAATCTCTGTTTAACTTTGGGATCAAGTCCTTCACCAAGTGCTTGCTTGGGGATAGCAATTTTTAGTGTTGTAGCTGAGATATCTGTATGATCCCAAGTATCAGCTTTGGGGTTGCTTTGGGAATCTTTGGGATCATATCCTGAGATAGCTCTCAGCAAAATTTTGGCATCTTCCACGGTTTTGGTCATCACACCAACTTGATCCAGACTGGATGCCATAGATTGAACTCCGTATCTAGAGATCCTTCCATAAGTTGGTTTGAGTCCTACGATACCACAAAATGCCGCTGGTTGGCGAACACTTCACCCCGTATCAGTACCAAGTGCTGCGATACATAGATCAGCTGCAACTGCAGCAGCAGATCATCCACTACTTCCACCAGGAATACGATTGGTTCCATACGGATTTAGGGTATTCCCAAAAGCAGAAGATTCTGTCGAACCTCCCATGGCAAATTCATCCATATTTGTTTTTCCTATGATTAGTCCACCTGCGGCTTCGAGGTTTTTAAAACACGTTGCACTATACGGGCTCACGAAATCTTTGAGCATATTGGATGCACAAGATGTCACTTCGCCCTTTGTAAGGATAATATCTTTGATTCCCATAGGTGCTCCATGCAACGCTTTCCCAGAAAAATCATCAATATGAGTCTCTGTATATGCATCGTGAAATCTTATAAATGCATTGAGTGATTGGTTATATTCTTTTGCTTTAGCAAGGTAGTGATCAAGTACTTCACGAGGAGAAATCGTACCAGCTTCGACACCAGAGATATATGATTTGAGGGTTAATTTCATATACAGTCAAGACGAACTAAAAAAAGATGGAATCTATCCATCTCTTTGTAGGGTTTTGCCCAAAACTTTCAAGCGTTAATTACTAATAATGTTATTGAAACAAAGCATCTAAGAGGGGATCTTTCCCACTAGTACTTGGTTTTGTTGTTGTTTTTTTGACTACAGTCACGGTTTTTGTAGTTCCAGTAGTGATTTTTATAGGAGTTGTTGGTTCTATTGTTATATCTCCTGTGGATATTTCTCCTGTATCAATAATTGCTCCTGTAGAGATATCTCCTGTGGATATTTCTCCAGATAGGAGTGTTCAGGTGAGAATGTCTCATGTTTCTTCAGATGCTATATCTAGATCAGGAATTGATTCTGTTTTTGAAGACAAAGAGTGTCGTGTTGAAGAAACCCATGAGGTGAAATTTGTCCATGTACGAACAAACCATCCAGTCGTTTCAACTGTTCATGTGCTCACTTCGGGTAATACAGTTTTCCCAGATTCATTAGCTACCGTGATTGGTGTATCTGTTTGTAGTGTTCAAGTAACTACTACGGTCTTTGGTGCAGTCACCACTTCTACTATCTTGTGAATCCCGGTATAAATACCAAAGCCAATTCCAGCAAGAATTACAAGAAAAAGGATTTTTTTAAGCATTACAAACAAAACAATAAATAAAGTCTGATTTCTTTTGTTTGGTATATTTTATTTCTTGTAGATGTCAAGCAAATTAACGAATTGGTCTGCTCATGGAGGAAGTTGTGTCCAAAGATCAGTGTTGTATTCGATCAACAACGATGCTCCATTGAAGATTTGATTTCTTCTTTGTACTTGTTGTGATTTCTCAGAACCGCTTACGCGGAACCAACTATTAAGATTTGATCTTCTATTTTCGACAATATTGTTGATATCATTTCAGATCAAAATTCCTTGAACTTGAAGATTCCCATATTTACACCATTGTGCAGAAGTCAGACTCGTATTGCTGATTTTATTTGCTTTAAATGATCAGTCAGTCACAAAGATTCCTTTCACTGTTTGAGGTTTTTGACATCTCGTAGCAGGGTCTTCATTGAAGGTAATATTTCCTCCTTGTACTACAAACATTCCATTTACTTGCAAAGATCCTTCAATAATTAGATCAATGTTTTTGGTAATAATAGTAAATGGAGTAGTTGATCGTTTGGCAGCATTCAAGGTAAATGTTTGTCTAGTTTTGGATTCCAAGAGGTAAATAAGTTTATTTGGAACCTTTTTGACTGTCATTCCATTCTGTTTAAGTACAGGAGGAAGTTTCGATGTAGCCATAGTGACAGCAAGTTTTGCGATTTTATTGGCTTCAGAGATGATCAAGAATTTGGCATCATTTCCTCCAGCATAGGTATCTGCATCCAAAGTCATGACATCAGCAAGATCTGTTCTATTGATTAAGTGGTCTCACTTTACATCATAGAACGTATCAAGTTTGGTATCAGTAGCTTTTGGTGTAGCACCAGCTGTTCCAAAGACACTCTTTTGGATGAGATATGGTTTAGTGATTGCAAAATCAGTTTCACATATCTTACCAACTTCTGTAGGTTCCCAATGCCATTTTCATCCATTAGAAGTACAATACTCATATGTTAAACGATCAAGTCTGAGTTTATATTCTCCAAAGATGTTTTTCTTAAATTGACTGTAGGTCAATAATTTATCAAAATTGGTATAGAATGTTCCAAATGCGCTCTTCCAATAGTCTGTGAAAAAGGTATTGGTAAATAATGTTTGTGTTGTGTTGATTTGTTTATCATCACATTTAGTGGTCACAAACGTGATAGGGGTATCTGTTGTTGGTTGCAAAAGAGAAAATGAACATTCCATAGAACTTTTTCTAACCATATCTTTGTACCCTGCATTACAGGTGTTTCCATCTTCAATATTACTGGTCTTATACATTTTCCACCAGAACGGCATAATCTCACCACTTTGGAC
>JBAXSM010000057.1:0-4893 GCA_037130715.1 Candidatus Absconditabacteria bacterium | reverse complement strand
TTTTGTATATTCTGTATGTGGGTTTTGTTTTATCTCGGTATAGTAATCTCCTCTTTCATATGTTGTTGTTTCTAAAAGTCTAAACGCTTTTGGTTATGATTATATATGCTATCGGATCTTCCTATGATTCATATGTCTGGTTATATATGTCTGAGAGCCGTAAATCACTGGATTCTTATCCATGTTCGATCTTTATATCTATTTTGTATGATCTATTCTATCTATCTTTCATAGGTTTTGTAGCTTTGTATAGGATGTATATACGGTGAATTCATGTTCTTATTATCCCACTGTTTACTATGATTGCTCTATTTGATACATTTGTGTTTTGTAGCTTTCGCAAGATTGTTGTGATTCTCACTTGTCTTTGATATCTGTCATAATTGGTATTGCTTGATCTGTTTTTGTAATCTTATTTCATCTTCCATTATATTCTGTGAAAGCAGTGTATTGTGTTGGCTGGTATATCTTTATTTGAGCTTTTCATCAGTTTCAATTGGTTAGTATTCTGGTATATCTACTTCTCTTTATATATATTTCTCATTTGGTTAGCAATAATCTCTTGATTTGTATGTTTCTGGTGTTTGTATATATAGCAATTGATACAGGTAGATACTCCCCTAAAAAGAAGTATGCAAGATTATTCCTCTTTGATGTTTCCTTATTCTGTATAGTTTATTATCGATGCTGTGAAGTTACTCTGTAACTTGTGAGTATAGCTAGTCCTCTCTATTGGGTTTGTTATATCAAAAATATAATCTGTTCATGGTTTATTGTTTGGTTTAGTTTGATGCAGGTTTGACTACTTTTTATGATAGCAATATCATTTGGAGCAAAAAATGCACATTCATTTCATTCATTTGGCTTTGGATTTTATAGGTAAGCGGTACATTCTCTTTTTATACGTAAAAAGGCTTGTATGTGATGGTTATTTATTATTCTCTGCGCACATAAACGTGCCATTTTGTAGGTAGTTCTTTATGGACTAATAAAGTATAGTGTTCGAAACTATCACCAAAGAAATTGCAATAGTTTATGTACTAAAAACTGTATACTCTAACCGGTATGCAGTTTTTTTTGTATTTGATTTTCACTCGTCGCCCGCAAACCCCTATCCCGCAAGCGGGCCCCTTTCCCCTTGTCAGGGGACATTGCTAAATTAGTCTCAGTCTCCCCTGATAAGGGGAGGTGGCGAATGTAATGAGACGGAGGGGTTTGTGGCGACGATACTTAGTCTGATTGATATTTTATATTTGATTTCTATGAGATATTCGATACACTGCATAATAATAATTTTACAATTCCGATAGCGAGATGCTCTACATTATTCCTACTCCAGTGTGAAATAGAGATGATATTACCGTGAGAGGCTTAGATCTTTTAAAATCACTGGAATATCTGATTTGCGAAGATACGAGAACTACTATGAAATTACTCTCAATGTACGACATTGATTTTTCTGGGAAGAAACTCTGGTCCTTGACGAGTTTCACTGATCAGGGGAAAATGAATCACTATCTCAATGTGCTCAAAGAGCACGATGTCTGACTAGTTTCTGAGGCGGGGACGCCAGGATTATCTGATCCAGGTAAGTCTATGGTGCAACTGTGCAACGATAACAAGCTAGAATATACGATTCTTCCAGGAGCGAATGCGCTCGTCCCCGCCGTTGTATGAGCAGGTTTCCCTACTACACATTTTGAGTTTCTAGGTTTTTTCCCTGCGAAGAAATGAAGAAAGACACTTATCAATTATTGTATGCAACAAGATCACGCCCTCTTTTTTTACGAGTCCGTGCATAGATTGGAAAAACTTATCGCTGAATTGGCTTCAGCTTGATTTATATGACAAATCAGCATTACCAAAGAACTTAGCAAACGTTTTGAACAGCAAGTTACAGGAACTTTGGAAGAAATTCAAGAGATGATAAAAACAAAAAAACTCCCCATCAAAGGAGAGTTTGTCGTAGGTGTATATCCGATAAAATAATATTATTCTTTCAGTAATTGTACAGCTTCCAAACATTTTGGAAGGAATTTTTCGTATTTATCTTGTTCAGAAATATGTTTTTTTATACTATCTGGAAGTTTATCGAAGATGGCTTGTGCAGATGTAATAGCATCATCAGTTATATATACTTGTGTCTTTTTGCTATTAATTTTGAGATCATATCCATATGACTTCTCTCAAGCCTTATTTACTACCACAGTTTCTATATTTGGTTTTTGAAGTGTTAATCTAATATTTTGTCCCTTTCGGGCAAATGGAACAACAACAATATTTCCTTCTTTTTGAGCTGGATTCTTTTGAGCGATATGTTTATTGTCTACCATATATTTGAGCCATCCTGTAAGAAGTTCAGTCTTAGATGAAAATTCTGAATCATATTCGCTTACATTTTCTTGGTAAGATTCTTTGTTTTTCATCACATCTGCCATTGCTTCATCCAAATATGCATTACATTCGTTTGTGAATTTTTGATTAAATTCTTCTATAGATCCATAACTCAATTCCGTTTCAAATTTCTTTTCAAATTCTGGTGTAGCTCCTCTATCACTTTCAGCACCATAATAAGAATCTCATTCAATGAGTACTATAATTTTTCCATCCTCATGTTTATCTATTTCAATACTATAGTTGATACTTTTTTGATCCCAATCAGCTGTTCCATTGGAAACATAATTTAGAGAAACTTTATTATCATTAATTTTCACCATCTCAGATGATTTTTCTGTATTTTCTGCCGCAGAAATATTCATCTCTTGAAGACGAATTGGCATACCTTTATTTTTGTCTGCACAACTTTGATTTCCTACTACTGCAGCAAAAAGAGCTGCAGCAATTGCAGTATTTCTAAAAATCTTACTTTTACCAATACTTGAAGACAGTTTGTTTACAGACATAATAGATAGTACAATATAAAATCATATATATTATATACTAAAATCCATAATATGTCAAATATTTATAGATTAAATTAGACTATCAATTTCATTTCGATCTTCGACTCTTTGTAGATCTTGAGCACTTGGTTTATTCTCATTTCGAGGACGATTGTAGAGCAAGACAATCCTCTGTATATATTAAAGAATCATCTATCATGATTTCAATACGCAGTTCATCACAGACATCTATTTTTTTTCAGTATGTTCTACTTTCAAAAGATTAAATGCTTCTCTTATCTTTTGAATTTCTATTTTAGCAGATTCAAGGTCTTTGGATTCTACAATTCTCTTATAATACTCACTGAATGGAGCAATATTTTTAAAAGATTCTGGTAGACGATATATTGCATCTTTATATAGGTAGATACAATTTTTAGGATTTGAAGATACTCGATAAAAAAGCATATTGAGTATATATTCATGATCTTCTACTATCTCTTCCAATTTAGGAATATCTCTAAATGATATAAACCCTAACATATCTGATAAAGCATCAAATCTTTTTTTAAACTTATTTGCTGCTCACTCCAACTGTTTGCCAGCGATAGCTTTATTATTAGATAACTGTTCAAGTTGATAGAGTTTGGCTGATAATGTATTAAAATCCCTTACATCTCCTATTCCTTCTATAATATCGTTGAGTTTCCTTTTGAGCTCATCATCTTTAGAAAATTGGAGAGATTCTTTGATATCTACTGATAATTGCAAGATATCTTTGAGTAGAGCAAGACTCTTTTCTTTATCTTTTCACATATTTTCAGTCGCATGATACTGGCTTCTCAAAGCATCATAGATATTTCAAAATGTAAGTAGTGTGGTTTTATTTTCTGATACTCTTTTTTCTCATTGCGTATGCTTTTTGTCATCTGTGTGTACGGGATGATTTTCATTTTTTGAAATCATTACTCTACCATGAGAAAATACAACTCTATCAGATCTTTTTCACTTTTCATCATTTAAGGAAACAGCATCTGCAAAGATATCTACAATCTGATTTTTAATATCTGGATTTGAAAAATCCAACTTAAACTGTTCCTCAAATCATGCAGGAATTTTATCTAACTGAATTTTTTTTACCAATTCTTGTTTAACTTCCTCACTTTTCAAAGGATTTCACTTAAACTGAGATCTATCAATCTGAAAATAATCTTCGTTATCTACAAGGACTCTTTGGATAATTTTATATAATTCAGAACTTGTCATCTCATTACTTCTTGTATGAAGCAGAACTGCCTTGAGTGGTTTAGTTGTTTTTCTTGGTTTATTATAATAATTCATTGAGATAGCGGGATATAAATATTCTTTTTTTGTCCGTTTTTTTCCTTATTTGGAATACTACATCCATTGTATCATTTTATCTTTAAAATGCAAATCTGGATGACAAGGAAACAACTAATTTTCTTAGGATATCTCGCTGGGGTGGTGGGGATTTTGAGCTGGTGAGTGGCTTCTGAACGTGTGCAAGTGAGTTGGTGAGTCTCTGATGATCAGCTAGTCTACTCACCCACCCCAGAGGAAATTGCTGTGCAACTGTGAAATATCCAGCCAGTCACAGGCGCACTCTGGATAGGACCTGGAACTTTGCCAGATTTCTTAGAAACTCTGTGATGAGTGAGAGATCATCTTTGGCTAGAAACCTATGATTTCACTGAGAAAAGTGTGAAGAACCTCTTTATCAAACTCTTAAATAATAACGTAAAGATCGATCTTATCATGGAAGACAAAAAATACCAACAATTTCAAAATACCCGAAAAGAAATCCAGGCTTATTTCTCTGGATATTCAGGATTTGAAATCAAAAGTGATAAGCAAATGAAAACGGAATATGTGCATAGCAAATTTGCTGTCTGGAATAGTGGCGCATTGATTCAGACATCAAATCTCAATAAGAGCTCATTTGTGGGTAATCGCGAATATATCTTTTATACTGAGAATACGGGGATTATAG
>JBAXSM010000056.1:0-4911 GCA_037130715.1 Candidatus Absconditabacteria bacterium | reverse complement strand
GAGTATACGAAGTCAGAATTATTGTCAGAATTACTTTCTCCTCTGAAACCTATGGGTTGAAAAGCTATACTTCCATTGGTTTCTAAAAAAATTAGTGAAGAGATGTTGTTTAGTCTTTTCCAATAGTTTTAATCCAAGCATTGTACTCCTCTATCCATCTCTCATCTTCTGAATCCAGTGCTTCGCTGAGTTCTTGTTTAATTTCGCGTTCTTCTTCTGGAGTCCTAGCGATAGATACATTGCTATATGGGCAAATATCTTTCTGATCTGAGATACCATCTCGATTTTCATTGACTACATATACATCTCTCATTGCGGGATGAAAGGTCGCATCTATGCTTATTCGAGCATCATTCATTTTGAGTCGAAGGAAGCTGTGATAAATCTTTTTGTTTGCTAAGCCTCGGTCTCTGAGATGTTCTGGTAGATAAATATATCTAAACATAAAAGGAGTAAAACATAATTCTGTTTCATATCCAAGTTTGGTATAGCATTCTTTGAGGAGTTTATGTTTGGCGGCACAGTATCATTCTTTGGCTTCTAGAAGTTCCTCCGCTGTAGTTTTTCAATTTATTTGATATGGGAAATCTCTCACCGCTTCAAAGATTTGGATTCTTTGGGCAACGGGATCTAATCATTGAAATTGTTCTAGGAATTGATCTACGGTCATATATTTGGTTTCATTGGATAAACTGATATGATGGTATGATTTTGCAATGAATTTTCAATCTGATAATTATATATTAAATATATTGATTTATAAATGTCAATCATTATAACAAATACAATTTATTTTTATTTATCATATATGTGACTCAATAGTTATCAAGAAACAGTACTTCATGACAAAACTATTAATTTATGGTGAGAATCCAGTGTTTTTCGTATAGATTACCCTGATGGGAAACAACTATGTACTAAAGAATATTCTCCTCATATAGAGTACGCAAATATCAAACATTATCATGATCTTCATAACGTTTTGGCTCAGTATCCTTTTGAATTTCCGACTGATTTTTGTTTGGATGATAAGCCTATCAAGAAGATTAGATATGAGGTATTGCCACTTGGTGATACAATCACTCGTGCTATGTCATTATCTGATAAGGAAGAAGTGTGTATTACTATGGTTCCGTATGTATGATGAATTCCGTTCGAAGATATCTTTGATGGTGAAATATATGATCCTAATAATGAAGTAGTTATTCCTTTTTACCAAACTCGTGATAAGTTTGTCGAAGAGGTATCTAAGATAGTCCCTGTAGCTTCTACTGATCTCAAAATTCAATTGTGTGAATGTAATATGAAATGTTTTTTGGAGGGGGATATTATGAGAATAGTTATAACTGATCTTTGTGGTGCTATTCATCGTTTTTATAGTTTATGTGATATCACCAAATTAGCATTAGTTCAATCTTTACAATCATAATTTACATATGTGACTCAATAGTTACCAAGAAACCTGTATACATGATGAGCAGAAAAAATGATGGTGAGAATCTAGTGTTTTTCGTGTAGATTATCCTGATGGGAAAGCATCTTGTATGAAAGAATATCATCCCGGTATCTCATATAATTTGCTTAATGATTATCATGCTTTACATAATTTTCTTTCCAAACATCCCGTGGAATTTGATTTTAATTTTTATTTGGAAGGTCGTACGATAAATAAAGTCAGATTTATGGTTTTGCCCTTGGGAGATCAAATTAATCAAGCTACTTCCTTGAAAAATAAAGAAGAAATTTGTCTCTCTACGGTCCCTTATGTAGGAGGAACTTCGTTTCATGAAATAATCCATAGTTCTACAACATTAATGAGTGCGTTGTATGATGCTCGTGATCAATTTATCAATATTATTAGTAAAAAATTCCCTTTTTTCTCTTCAGCAGATACTCTAGATTATCAGCTCTCTACTGTGAATATGAAATGTATCGAAAAATGAGATTGAATTATGTATATAATCATTACTGATCTTTGTGGAACTATAGAAACAGTCCATAATCTCTGTGATATACAAAAATTAAAATTATTAGAAACTTTACATGCTACTTCTCAACATGTGACTCAATAGTTACCAGGAAACAGTTCTTCATGATAAAGATGCTCAGTGATGGGGAGAATCTAATGTTTTTCGTGTGGATTATCCTGATGGAAAATATCTATGTCGTAAAGAATATGATGATCAAGTCGAGTCTACGCTTTTAAAAGAATACCACTTGCTTCATAATCATCTTTCTAGTTTCACAACTGAATTTAATGCAAAATTTTGGTTAAATGACCAATATATTCGCATATTGAAGTATGAAATCTTACATTTAGGTATGGATATTGCTTCTACATCTTTAATGTCTAAAAAAAAGGAAGTATCTATATCTACGGTTCCTTATATATGAGGTTTGGAGTTTGCTAAAATTGGGCTTTCTTCAGATGCTATTATGAGAATATTATATGATACTTTAAAATTATTTTCTGAGGAATTGGTAAATACCTACCCTCAATTCTTTGTCCAAGATATCTTTGATCAGCTGTGTGCCGTAAATATGAAATGTATCATCGAATGAGATGTAATGCGTGTAGTCGTCACGGATCTCTGTGGTAGAATCAGACAACTCTATGAAATTTGTGATGAAACACAACTTGAGTTATTGAATATTTTGCATGATAGAAAAGTATCATAAACAAAAAATCTGACTTCAATTGAGCGGTCAGGTTTTTTATTACATATCTCCCTTCAACCATCTTAACCTTTCCTCTTCAGGATACTTTTCTATCGCATATCTGAGCATGGTCCTCGGCATAACTTTGTAATGCTTCTTCAAAAATCCATCTTCAACTGGCTTGCAGCGTTTGCCAATTTCTCTCAGCATCCGACCTACTGCTTTGTGAATTAAATCGTGCGTATCTGTGAGTAAAGTCTCTGCTATTTCTAGGGTGTCATCATATAATCCTGCTCTCAGTAGAGTGAAGGTAGAGATGATGGAGATGCGGCGATCCCGGAGGTTTTTAGAATGAGAAAGTGTATGGAGAATCTCGCATGGATCGCCGGTTACAGTTTGGATTCCCGCCCCAACTGACGAAGCGGGAATGACATTGTTCTCGTTGGCGATAATGGCTTCCAATATTGATCTTCACAAGAGTCTAGGAGCTGAAAGGTCGACGAGATCTCGATTGTTGATGTATGCTTTATGTTTCATATAGAGAGAAATAATATCTTGTTGGAGTCAGAGATTGTCTTGCTTGATGGCTTTTTCGTATTGAATCGTGAGAATAAATACCGCGAGAAGACGATATTCGTGGATGGGTGAAGTGATAAGTGTCTCTATATCTGCAAGTGGAAGATCTTTGTATATCTTCGAAAGTACTCTGACTTGAGGGACATAAAGTCATAGGAAGAGATCTCACTCTCCGTACTGCCCTTCTCCTGTCTTAAAGAACCTAGAAACTCCTACAGCGTGAGCTGGATCTGCAAGTTTCTGGAAATCTGCGAGGAGAGATTGGAGCATAATATATTTACGAAATAAATCGTATTTTTTGTGTCATCTCCGCTTAAAGAACTTGGGGCGGAGATCTTTCTGGATTCCCGCCGCAACTGGCAAAGCGGGAATGACATCTTATTATTCTATAATTTCTTTGAGTGTCTTGAGTTCTATTTTGGACTTTCGGAAAAAGTATCCGATGACTCAGAAGGTAATTATTGGTGAGACTCGCTCTGGGATTTCTAATGAAAAAGATCTCATGACCATAATAATTCACAAGAAGAAAATCGAGTACATAGCTCAGTTTTTGAGATATTTATATTTTTTGATACGTTCGATATTGCTAACTGTGAGTCGTCTTACGAGGAAGGCTCCGAGTCCATTTCCGAGGAGGATTAATGGTACCGAAAGGGTAAATGCGAAGGCACCTAAAACTCCATCGATGGAGAAGGTTGCATCGATTACTTCGAGATAGAGAATCTTAGCGATATCTGAAATTCCTGTCTTTCCGTGGGCCATTTTTTCTTCTTGTTGTTCAGCGTAATTTTTGAAGCCGTGAGTAATAAAGAAGGCTGATGATCCGACAACGGCACCAAATGCCATCATGGGATTAGATTTCATCGCGTATCGTACAAGAGCTGTGAGAATAATAGAAACTACTGCGTAAAATCGACCTCCTTGAGCTTGGAAAAACTTTTCATGACGAAGTCCAAAATGTTTATCTTCCAAGAATAATCGATGGAAAAACAAGAAAACCAAGAAGATTCCTCCACCCATCATCAAGACTGGTGCAGCTTGAGCTATAATAGCGTGTGTAGATGGATTATTACTAAATGTAGCTGTCAATGATCAGATAAATCCCAACTGAGGAGCTGTAAAGTACATAATCAGCCATGGCAATAATCCTCTCACGAGAAAAACTGCGATCAAAATTCCTCGTACGAGAAATCGTCTCTGATATTTTGGTTTCATTGTACTGAGCACTTCTGCGTTGATGATAGCATTGTCGATACTTGAGATCGTTTCGAATGCTGCAAGTCCGATGATGATAAGTATTCATGAAAAGAGAGACATGGGTCTTGTATATAGTTAAAATTATGAGTGAGCTCGAGTGATTGCGTTTTCTGGAATTAGAGATTCTTCTCTGTCATATGAGATAACTTTGTTATTCCTGACTTGTATTTTGTATACATCTGGATTACTAATAATTAATTGATCTATTGGGTCTTTTGGAAAATGGTGTTTGAGGAATTCTCTAAAAATAAGTCCGTGTGTTACTATGAGAATATTTCAAGATTGATGTTTTTTTATGTTTTTTTCAATTAGAGAAAATTTTCTTTTTCTTGCAACTACAAGTGTTTCTCATCTATGATTTTTAAATCTCTGATTACCATTACATTCATTAACTAATTTTTTTAGAATTTCTTTCCCTCT
>JBAXSM010000055.1:0-4978 GCA_037130715.1 Candidatus Absconditabacteria bacterium | reverse complement strand
TACACATAGCTCCTGGGCCAATACCTACTTTGACTCCATCAGCACCAGCCAAAAGAAGTTCACGAGTTGCTTTTTCAGTGACCACATTACCAGCCACGACTACAATACGATCGCCATACAAAGATCTGATTTTTTTAATGTTATCTACCATAGACTTCTGGAATCCATGCGCAGTATCTAAGACAAATACTCTAATACCTAAGTCATAGAGAGCAGACACTTTTTCATCAAAGCCATTCATTCCAATAGCGACAGCCACATTAAGTTTTCAATCTTGGTCCAAGGCTGCTTTATATAAATTATTTCTGAGGGTATTTTTCTTCGTCAAAATTCATTTGAGAATCCCTTGATCATCTACGATAGGGAGTGAAGAAATATTCTTTTCTTCCATCAGATCAAAAGCATCTTCATCACTAATTCCTACTTTTCACGTGATCAATGTAGATCTAGAGAGATTTCCCAAAAGAGAAAACTGATCTAAACGTTCGAGATCTTGAGGTTTAAAGATACCTATAGCTTTATTGTTTTCATCCGTCAAAATAACGCAATTATGAGCTCTTTTGTGAATGATTCCCAATGCATCTCTAATTGTGTGATGCTCTTTTACCGTAATTGGAGTATCATACTGGATACTAGCAGCTTTGATATGTCAGATAATTCTTGTCATAGTGTCCAAGTCCATGTCTTGAGGAAGCACAGCGAGTCAACCATAACGAGCTATCGTCTCTGCCATTCTTTTACCAGCCACAGCATTCATATTTGCAATAACCATCGGGATAGTAGTCCCTATATCAAAAAATGGATTTACATCAGCATCAAGTCTGGATTTTCCATCAAAATAATCTTGAAACAAAAATACATCTTCATAGGTAAGTTTTTCATCTTCATATCTTGGATTTAAGAATTTCATAGAGCAGAGGATTAGAATCTAAAACACACCGTCATCCAGAATATGTTTTTAAAAGAGATTTACAAATGAAAAATCCCACCAGTAAACACTAGCGGGATCTTAAATTTGTTTGGATTATACCCATTTAAAAGAAAATGCATAGGTAAGTAGAGATTTTTCATCTACACAACGAGCAGATGTACTTTCTGCTCTAAGGTTTGCTATCTTTTCTTTTAGCTCATTGTACTCGGTAAGAGTTTGTTCAAAAAGAAGATCTCTATTATCTTCATTATATTTCTGAGCGAATTCTTCCCAAATCCATTGGTTTTTATCAGTGAGAATTGGATTACCATCTCTACTAATAAGTTTAATCTTGCGGTGCAACTGATTTGCCTGTTGATTGATTTCCAAGAATTCACTGACAATATTTTTTCTCCGTTTTTTTGGATTGAAATATTTGTCTTCCTTGATGAGCCATATAAGTATGACACAAAACCAAACGATAGTAACCAGTATAAAGAGTTCAACATCTATTTTAGTATCGCGTATCTTATGAAATAAGAATACGAGTAATAAGATAAAAAATACTCCATGTTGAGAAACTTTTTTTGTAATTCTTTTGAATTCAGCTCGTCTTTGTTGCTCAAACTGATTCAGTTTTTTTGTTTTCATATTACTTGTTTTTGATGAGTTTTTGTTTATGCGGAGCTTATACCTTTTTTGTCTATAAAAGCAAGTCCCTAATGATCAAAAAAACATAAATCCCGTCCGTAAAAAACGGAGCGGGATTGTCTGATGTTGTGTTAATAGCTATAAGACTTCTTAGCTCTTTCTTTCCCTTTGAAATACATCCAAAGATTTTCTCTATGCACGCCAAAAAAAAATAATTCTTTTTTCTCAGTGTGATTCAATTTGTCATACAATACATTTAACTCTTTATTGAGTACTTCAATAATATGATCAAATTTATGAGAACAATACATAGGTAATGTTTCCCAGGTTTCCATTGCTTTGGCTGTATGAATTGGTTTCCCATCTTTGCTTATTATACCAAGCGTTTTGTTGAGATAGTCAATTCGCTCTTGGGTGGCGATTTTTTGTCTATACATTTTATTCATAATCGCATACTTATTGAAGAATAATCTATCTTCAATGAAATATAACCAAAATCCATTAACAATGCATACACCCATAAAGGTACATATAATGTGCCCCATTTTTTCACTTACTGATATATTTTCGGGAGACAACATATTGAATGTCCAAACACCAAAGATAATCAATTCAAGACAAAGAATCATCATAATTTTAATAAAATGTCTTCTCCGTTGTAATTTAAAATTCGTTGTTTTCATAAGCATAATTTTTATATTTTTGTTTTTTGTGTACAAAGTTTATATATATTTAGAAACAAAAGTCAACAAAAAAGCTATTTCATATGAACTTCAAATATATATAGTAAAAATAAAGAAAAAGCTTTATTATTCTTCTAAAATACTATGCCATACGCCAAATTATCAATTGAAAAACATGCACAATATAAAGGGAAACTCGCAGTTCAAAGTAAAGTACCGTTAAATACGAGAGAGGATTTATCTACGTATTATACACCAGGAGTCGCAGCACCTTGTTTAGAAATCGCTGCAGACCCTGAAAAGGCGTATCTCTATACACGAAAAAATAATTCTGTCGCTGTCGTAAGCGATGGGACAGCTGTTCTTGGTCTTGGAAATATTGGATGACTTGCTGGTCTTCCGGTAATGGAAGGAAAAGCGATCTTATTTAAGCAATTCGCTGATATAGATGCTGTGCCTATCGTACTTTCTACTCAGGATCCAGATGAAATTATCAAAATCGTTGAAGGAATAGCTCCTACATTTGGAGGAATAAACTTGGAAGATATTTCAGCTCCAAATTGTTTTTATATAGAGGAAATATTAAAAAGCAGATTAAATATTCCTGTCTTTCATGACGACCAACATGGGACTGCTATTGTTGTATTGGCTGGGCTTATCAACGCTCTCAAATTGGTCAACAAATCATTCAAGGAAATAAAGGTGGTGATTTCAGGTGCTGGCGCTGCAGGTGTCGCTATTGGAAAATTACTCCATGCCTATGGCGTAGAACATATTGTGATGCTCGATTCTAAGTGAGCTATTCACGCAGGCAGAGATGATCTCAACAAATACAAAGCATTCTTCGTACCTACAAACAAGAACAATGAAACTGGACATTTAGAAGATGTGCTCAAATGAGCAGATGTTTTGGTCGGAGTAAGTAAACCACATTTGCTAGGGGCAGAGGAGGTTGCTCTGATGAACAAAGATTCTATAATCTTTGCACTTTCCAATCCGACTCCAGAGATTATGCCAGATGAGGCCAAAAAATGATGAGCAGCAATTATCGCTACAGGAAGAAGTGACTTCCCAAATCAAATCAATAATGTTTTGGTCTTCCCTGCGATCTTTAGAGGCGCTTTGCAAGCTCGTATCCCACAAATCTTAGATACTCACAAGATCGCAGCTGCAGAAGCGCTAGCTTCTTGTGTAGAAACACCAACTGTCGACAAAATCATCCCAGGAGCATTTGATGTAGGATTTGTAGATGCAATCGTAAAAGCAGTCATCGCAGTTAAATAGTTTTATACCTAAATGAATAGTTATGTTGAAGGTTAAATATGATAAATTGATTAGAGATCATATTGATGATTTAGCCACTCAAGACTGAGCAAAGCTAGATGCTGAATATATTGATGGAGATAGAAAAGTTACTGCCTTAATTACCAAAATAGGAGAAGAATCAGACGAACTCCTCAATGCACTTTCTCGTGAAGACAAAATATCAGAATTAGGAGATCTCCAAGAGATTATCGATGCACTTTGTGAAACCCTATGAATCTCCAAAGACGAACTAATCGCAGCGCAGACAGCCAAGAGAGCCAAGAAATGATGATTTTCTAAATGACTTTATGCACATACGATGACCGTAGGCGAAGATCACCCTCGATATCAATATTTCAAAGAGAACCCAGATAAATACCCAGAAATTGAATAAACCATTGATTTATTATCAAGGAATCATAGAATTTTTTCTGAAAATAAAAATATAAACTATATAAATATATGCATATGAGAACATTCCTTTTTTTAAATGCCTGTATAATAGGCTTCTTTTGTTTGCTGCAAAAGCCAACAATGATTGTAATTACTTCGGTAATATTTGTAATTGTTTCAATATTTTTCTTATATTTTACTATAAAAAACTATCGTAAATATAAGTCTTTGGTATCTAATCTCTCTACCGCTATAGAGCTTGTCAAAGATATTGAGAATCGTCCATTTACTGGAGTCTATGCAAAAGCAGTTATCACTTATTTTGAATTTAGTTATTCTGGATACAGAGCAACTGGTTTCTTATTTCATTACAAATATGTCCCAATGTTTGTAGATGTAAATCTTATCAAAGACATTACAAATGAAGTGAGAGAAGCAGGATACGAAAAAGCAATGACTTTAGGTTTATAACCAATCAAAAAAAGGATACCAGTTTTCGGTATCCTTTTTTATAAATACAAACGTTATAATATTGCAATTCAGTCCACGTATCGACCCCCATTAAATGTATCTCTTTTTATCTTTCCAACAATCGAAATTTTTTCTGATTTATCTATAGTAGAAACCAGGTCTCCTTTGCTCCAAAATAGAATGTTTACTTTGTTGTCTCCATGTTGGGCGTAAATTTTGAGGTGACCTTTGCCAGTTGATCAGACTTTTTCTATCTTATGGATAGTCATATCTTTCAATAAAAATGTAGGTTCTTGATTTCCTTCTCCAAAGGGAGCGAGTTTATTGATTTGAGAAAGGGTGTCATCATCCCATTCATGCTCGTAAAGTGGCGTATCGACCGTATCAGTTTTGATCAAATGCTCATCAGTAATGTGCTCGAGGCAATATGCTTCAAAGTATCTACACAATGGATCTAGATTCTCAATTTTCACGGTGAGTCCACCAGCTCATCTATGTCCACCAAATCTCTCCAAGAGATGCGCTGCACTCTGAATCATAGTGATTACATCAAAATATGCTGGTC
>JBAXSM010000054.1:0-5080 GCA_037130715.1 Candidatus Absconditabacteria bacterium | reverse complement strand
GATATTTAGTTCACGTAAGATGAGAGGTATTACCTCAAAGATCAGCAAACGTAATACTATAATTGATCATTCCACTAAATCCAGTCCCAAATCATCCAAGTATATAATCATACATAGCTCCAGAATGATTATCAGAAGCCAATGTACCTACAGACAAAGAGATAGTAATTCCACTCAAAATTTCGCTTCCTCCAAACAAAAGATGGACTGATCCATTTGTAGTAGTTCCAGAATAAACAAATTTGAGATTAGTAAGTGTTGGTGGAATATTATCAATAGTAAATCCTGATGAACTATACAATATGTCATGATTATCATTAAGTATTCTCACTTGATATCCTGTCCAAAATGAAGTAGAAAGACCAGAATATAAACCAGGAATAGTATAGCTTTGACCACTAGCATTGAATCCCGTAGTTGCATACCATCCCGTAGAAAGGAAGTGTGAATCAAACGAGAATCCACGATTAGATCCAGAAAGTTGTGCTATTTCAATCCACTGATTATTGTGATCATATAGTTGAAAAGAAAGATTATCAGAAATACAATCACCAGAAAGCGTCCACTGAAAAGGAGTTATTCCAGCAAATGTTTGACCACTAAGCATAGTAGTCATAATTAAATCACCTGTATGACAGTATCTAAGCTGATTAGCAAAAAGTGATTCATAATATCCACTTGAAGAAGATCCTGTAGTAGGCGTATCCACAACAGGGACTACAATTCCTGAGAGCTGTTCACCTGAATGAAGCGTTCCAGAAAGTTGATCACCAGAATATGAACTACCTGTTCCCATAGAACCTGTTCATAGAGAACCACTACCCTCACTACCACTACCAAATTCAGCTGCTGCATGAAGCGACAACAAATATAATAATGATCCCGTATCTATAGTTGTATCTCAAGTTATGACAGTAGAACCTGTGTCTTGAGGTACTTGTGTACCAGACAACACAGAACCAGTATCTTGAACTAAGGGATCAATAGGCAATTGATCAGCAAAACTGATATCATGAGAAGTAGCAAACAACGCAAAACTCGTAGCAAAAAATACCATAACCTTAGTTATTGCAAAAAATGCAGCCATAGCAGTACCTGCAAACAGATATTTTTTATGATGCGTTCTCACGTGATGATACACTTGATGATGGATTGGTAGCATGATAAATGCAAAATATATAAAATCTACTATAAGTATATGGAGGAGATCTCAAGCTGTCAAATTTTAAATCCATAGCAGGGAAATAGAGTTGACTTTTTAAGAAAAATAAAAAAAACTAGACCACAGGGATCTAGCTTTCTAATATACACTATAAAATAAATTATTTAGCTAATGCAAACATAGTTTTTAATACAGAGATCACTTGATTACCATCAAGTACAGGAGAGTCGGAATCTGGAATAGCATCAGTATCAACAATCAAATCATCCCCAGATTCATCATCATATAGTCATTCAGTTGTTCACTTAACCAATAGATGAGCAAATTCCCCTCTTTTGATCTTAATATCAGTTCCACTATTTACAGGTATGTTCATTAAACGAAGAATTTCTTTGAGTTGTACAAATGCATTTGGTTTAAATTGTTTATGTCCATCATCATCTTTGCTAATCAAAGAATCAAACCAAGATTGTTGTTGTCAATAAGCGATATATGGAGCATAAGAAATATTTTGAGCTACATCTGAGAATCGTCCAATACTAGGAAATATAATTTGAGGTAGTTCCATATGTCCCTTAACCAATTGATATTTGACATACATTATCGCCATTTCATATCTACGCAAAAAATTATCTGGATAAAATTTTTCACGATTTGAATCAACAACACCATTTTGTATCAAAACAGTGATATCATCTTCATGAGCATATCATTTTATATCAAGCAAAGTATGGATATCAGTTCCTGTTTGAAGCGTTCCCGTAGTAGGAGAAGTCACTCCACGTCCGAGATTTATAATTTCTCAAAAGACTCCCTGTAATCTAGACGAGAGTTTCTGGACAAAGACCGAAAGGTCTTGTTTTGGTTGTGTTTGTGGAAAGGCAGTCTCAGCGAAAGAGAAAGATCCAGCAAAGAGACTTGAAGACAAAAGGCAAATACTTACAATAGCCTTTAGATTTGGTTTCATGCGGGGAGATTATTAGATAAATGATGTGTGTATGAAGCTATAAGCTAATCATTTACGTCGCAATTATATACCATTTTTTTAATTTGTCAAGACAAAAGAGATACATGAACTATTCAATAGAAAAGATTGCAGGTATAGACTGCATTTTTGCACCACTAGAATGAACAGCTATCACCGTAGAAATAATGTGCAAGGCATGATCTGTATATGAAAATAGCAAAACAAACGGAATTAGTCATTTTCTCGAGCACCTATTTTTCAAAGGTGGAGAAAAATATCAGACTCCCAAAGATGTTGCGGAAGCTGTAGATAAGTTTGGAGGTGAATTTAATGCCTATACAGGTGATGAATTTGCAGGATACTACGTAAAATGTGGACCTCAATTTATCGAAAAAGCTATCGACGTCCTCTGAGATATGATGATGAACGCAAAATTTCCCAAAGAGGAACTCGAAAGAGAAAAGTGAGTCGTTATCCAAGAACTCAAAATGTACGAAGACAATCCCATGTCTCTCGTCATGCAAAAACGACAAGAACGATACTTTGGACCAAATAGTTACGGACGACCTATTATCGGGACAGTAGACAATATAAATGCATTCACGCAAGATATGCTTTTTGAGCACAAAGCAAACCTCTATACAAAAGACAATCTGATCATCGTGGTTTCAGGTAAAATACTCGATAAACAAGGGATCATTGACCAGATAACTACCCTTTTCGGAAGTTTACCAGACACCAAAAGAGTGCAGATTCCAGCTTTCCCAAAGGATCACTTACCAGCTGAACAATCATCTCACTTTGACAAAAAGACAGAACAAAATCATCTCATCATTACCTTTCCTGGATTTGACGGAAACAATCCCCAAAGATATGCAGCCAATATCCTGACAACCTACGTATGAGGGAATATGTCTTCTAGACTCTTCCAAAACATCAGAGAAAAACAAGGACTCTGCTATTATATCAAAGCAGCAAACTATTCGAGCCAAAATCACGGACAAATCATCATCAGAGCAGGTATCGACAAAGAGAGATTCGATTTTGGTGTAGAGAAAATCTACGAAGAACTTGAAGCTATTGCCAACGGTTCTATGACACAGCAAGACTTTGAAAACGCTATCGGGTACACCGAAGGACAAATCCAAATGGGTATCGAAACATCAGACGATATGGCTAGTTTCCTCGGAGCTCAATATCTTCTCTACGGAAAGATTGAGACTTTGGACGAAGTACTCGCTGAGTACAAAAAAGTCACTCTCGAAGATATTCAAGCTATTGCAAAGACCCTTACAAAAGATAACTCTAAATTATATTGGATTCAATAAAAAAAACTGATAAAATCTATTGAAATTATATCTGTCAAAAATTATAATTACAAAAATTTATATTTAATTCATAATAGAATTAGTATGACGACCGATATAACAGCAGAAAATCAGATTGCATTATTTGAAGGAATAGAAATCAGAAAAATAATACATAATAATGAATGGTGGTTTTCCATAGAAGATATTATCGAAATATTGACAGAAAGTTCTGATCCAAAACAATATATAAAAAAGATGAGATGAAGAGATAAAGAACTTGGATCCAATTGGGGTACAATTTGTACCCCCCTTGCAATGATTGCTAAAGATGGGAAAAGGAGAAATATAACAGCCTCTAATACCGAAGGTGTTTTGAGAATCATTCAATCTATACCATCACCAAAAGCCGAACCATTCAAAAGATGGTTAGCAAAAGTCGGATATGAAAGAATTCAAGAAATTGAAGATCCTGAACTTTCTATGAAAAGGATGATCGAAACCTACGAAAAGAAATGATATCCTCAGGAATGGATAGATATTAGAACTCGTGGAATACCAGTAAGAAAATGACTTACCAAAGAACGAGACCAAAGATGATGAGAAAAAGCATATTGAATATTAACAAACGAAGTATACAAAGCATATTCCGGTATGACCAATGAAGAACGAAAAATACACAAATGAATGAAATGAAATCTTCGTGATTGAATGACGCCTACAGAACTAATTTTAACAATGCTAGCCGAACAAGCCACCACAGATATTACCCAAGCTCGTGAAGCACAAGGCCTCAAAGCACTCAAAAAAGCTAGCAAAGATGGTGGTTGAGTTGCATCCAAAGCCAGAAAAGAACTCATAGAACAAAGTGGTATAGATCCAATCACAGACAAAAATTATCTACAAGAGATTAAAAATAATAAAATAACTAAGAAAAAATAATAATTTTACATTTCTATCATACAGTCATGAAAAACTTTCTTCTCATCTCAGCACTTCTGTCTACAGCATTCCTCGCTGGTTGTGGAACTACAGCAGTTCAACCAGAAGCCAAAACAACTGGTCAAGCACCACAAGCCACAGCCTGCACTATGGATGCCAAAGCATGTCCAGATGGAAGCTACGTAGGTAGAACAGGTCCAAATTGTGAATTCGCTCCATGTCCTACAACAAACACAGGTGAAGCTGTAAGTTGTGGTATTACGCCAAGTGCGAGTTGTGGAACTGGAAAATAATTTAAATTATAGCTCCAGAAATATATGATACAGACATACAAAGACGCACTTGCATATATCTACGATTTTCACAATAGCAAAGGCTACGACTTAGATAAAATGAGAAACGTCGCCAAGAATCTTTGAAATCCACAAAATTCATATAAAGTGATTCATATCACAGGAACCAACGGAAAAGGAAGCACATGTAATATGTGTTTTTCTGTTTTAAAAAAAGCAGAGAAAAAAGTCGGAATATTTACCTCACCACATCTCTTGGACATCAGAGAAAGATTTAAGACAGACGAGGGTATGATATCCAAAGACGATTTACTACATATAGTTCAAAAGATTGAACCTTATGCCAAAGAACTTTCCTATTTCGAAAAATGTACACTCATAGCATTTGAATATTTTAGACAACAACAAT
>JBAXSM010000053.1:0-5204 GCA_037130715.1 Candidatus Absconditabacteria bacterium | reverse complement strand
ACAACATTCATTGGCGGGGGTGAGAGCAATTTTGGTCTATCCGGGTGTTGGCCACACTGTGCCATTACTTCTGCGTCTCCGCAGATTGTGCCGTTGCCATGGCATTAAGTTAATGGTCTTTGTGGTCGAATGGCACGAATTAGGGCGCCATGGAATTTCACGGTTTGATTTGGGCCACGCCGATGGTGAAGTACAGCGGCGGTGGGTCAATCCACACCTCGATGGCGTTCTGTGTATCAGCAAGTATTTGCAAGATTACTATCGAACTACGGGCGTCAATACCGCTTTACTGCCATCTCTTCTCGACCTGTCAGATCCAATATATAAGTCGGACTTTTCGAGTGAAGGTTTAATAAAGAGCAGAACAATCCGGGTTCTATTATCTGGCAGTCCTGGACGAGAACGCCACGATTTAATCCTACGCGCAGTGCGGGATGTCCGCAAACAAGGAGCCAACGTTGTACTAGAGTATTTGGGTTGTACCCGTGATGCCATTGCGAAATTGTTAGGCGGTAACGAGGGGTTGTTAGCACAAATATCCGGTGGACTTCAGTTCCATGGGCGGGTTTCAGGAGATACCGTTGCGCTGATTACAGCTGCGGCGTCATTTGGACTAATCTTCCGCGAGAATTCCAAATGTACAAAGGCATGTTTTCCCTCCAAAGTACCTGAATTCCTTGCATTCGGCCTACCAGTCATCAGCAATTTAACCAGCGATTTACATCTATATTTGAAAGACGGGCAGAATGCTTTGATTGTGCTTATGGCACATTGTGGATTATTTGTACCTGCGAAGCATGCTGAGATAGGATTAGTTGATGCAATCTTTGCTCGTGTTTGAAGTGGTGACGTGATCGCGAAGAATCAATCTACCTTTATGACTGAAATGATTGAAGTTGCAAATATTATCAATAATGCGAGTGCTCAAAGTTTCATCATTTTCGATGAATTAGGACGCTGAACATCTACCTACGACTGATTGGCTTTGACGAGATCAATTCTCGAATATATCGCGACTACTGTGAAAGCGAGAACTCTCATTGCTACTCACTATCACGAACTTATAGAACTAGAAGAACATTTCCCACAAGTCCATAATTATTCAGTAAGTGTGTACGAAACAAGCAAGGAAGTTGTCTTTCTCAAGAAAATTGTCGCTGGATGAGCGAGCAAGAGTTATGGTCTCGATGTAGCCAAACTTGCGGGACTTCCACCTGCCATCATCGCGCAAGCGAGAGAATATCTGAAATCATTTGAGCATCATAAGGCAGCTGAGACTAGTGTAAATACTGGATTCTTTAGTGCACCGATTGCTGCACCTGTAGAAGATCCAAACTTCTCCAAGTTAAAAGCTATGCTCGATTCGTACGATATCAATAGCATGACTCCCCTTCAAGCCCTTCAGCTTTTATCTAAAATGAAAGATATGCTGTAATATCTATCATGTGCTCCTTTTGAAAAGGAGCTGGCCCCGACTGTTCGGGGACTGAGGATTTTCTTCTTAGATATCTCTCTGGGAAAATCCCTCCGACCTTCGGCCACCTCCCTTTTATAAAGGGAGACAAACTAGAAACTTTACACCTTATATATAGGACATGAATTCTACCCTCATTTGGATCATCGCATGATATTTTTTTCTTATCAATCTCGCGACCTTTATCGTTCGAGGAATAGATAAGCGAAAGGCTATCAATCAAAAATGGAGAATCAAAGAAAAGACTCTCTTAACCTTCGTAGCTTTGTGAGGTATGATCTGAGCATTACTCGGTATGGAATTTCTTCGTCACAAGACGATTAAATGAAAATTTTTGATTCGATTTTGGCTTTGGGCTGGATTGTGGATATTGGCGATTATAGGAATTTTAGCATTGAGATAATCTTGCAATTTGCATATATTTTGTATATAATTACATTACAAAATTCCTTCGGGATCGCTCCGCTTGTCGGAGCAGTAAAGGACTTACTGCAAAAACTCAGTAAGTTTTTTCTTTATAATAAATTTTATAGTGAGATTGAGTTAAATTCTTCTTGTAAGATATACTTTACTATCTCTGATACTCTTCTAAGAATAAAAAAATCTACTACATAATTATGTTCTTTATATAATAATTGATATTCTTTTTCGACTTCACTTATTCATTCCATAGAAAACATTTTAGTGAAATCACAAACTCATCATCATTCTTTCCCTCATCATAATCTATTATCATCAATTTCCCATTTTTCTCACATATGCAAAAATTTGGATCTCTTAGTGTATAGCCATTTAGCATAAGCTTTAGATGTGAAATTTTTGAATAAATTAGCAAACGATTCTGAGATACTAGTTCAATCTTTATATATTTTTTGTTTACATTCTTTACAATTTTTTGTTGGTTTCTCGATTAATGATTCTAATGCAGAAATTTGAAGAGCAAAAGATGTTGTTCTATTGTTTCTTAATTGTATGGAATCATAAAAAAGACTGATCGCTGTCATAAATCTATTATATTCGTCTGTTTTGTTTTTCTTTATTTGTTCTAACTTTTCGAGAATATTTTTTAATAAAATAGAATTATTTCATTTTTCTTCTAGTTTTAAATTATATATTCCTATATATTCATCCAAATTACTAAATTTTATTATTTTTTCTGTATCTTCTATAACTATATGCTCTTGTCATCTGACTGCTGGTTCTGTTCATTTTTGAAACCATGAAAGATTTCATGTCATCTCCCAATATATATTCTCAGAGAATAATGAGCCTAACAAAGTAATCTCATTAAATCTTTTATTAGATTTATTGATTTTCTCTCGTATACTATCTGTAATCTCATATTCGTAAGAATATTCTAACCATAGAGGAACTGGTCGCCCGAATCAAATTTCTTCATAACATTCTAAAATTGGATATATCTGCAAAAATTCATTGCTTATATATTTTAGACAATCTTCTTTCTTAGCCTCCATCCAATACGATAAAACAATCCTCTTCTCAAATCATTGCATAAATATCAGATTTATACTAAAATCTACTTGATTGATACTTCCTTTAAATATCACTTTAATATTTCCATTCTCTTTTTAAACTCCGAAAATTCGTCTTCATCATCATATTCTAATGTAACTTCACATTTATCACATAATTCCTTTGCCTTAGACATACATAATTCTATATTTTTTAATTCGCTTTGAAAATATTTTATTGGATTATTTTCTGGATATTTGGAAAGTATAAAGTATTTAATATTGTAATCATCTATTTCCTCAAATTTCTTTGTTAATTCCTTTAATCTTTTAATATTTTCTTTAATTGAAATACTTCAATTTCCTCTTGCTATAATATCATCCTCTAATACGATTCATTTTTTTACATCATAGTATATCAATGAAGAATCGTTCTCCTTACTTGTTTTGATCAATCATTCTTTTCTTTTACTTTCTATTAATTTTCTATAAACAATATGTCACTTAATTTTGTATTCATAAGTATCCCAATAATCACAATATTTTAAAGTATCATAATCAAGATTTCTAGCATAAGCTACATATTGATTATTCTTTTTATCAATTCTTATTTCATAAGAATCTAAATCTAATAAGTCATCTTCAAATTCCACTTTCTTTCATAAAAAAAATGATGATTCTTGAATTAATTGTTTCACCTCTTCTTTATTTAAAATAGTGGCTCATAACTTATATTGTATTTCTTTAATCTTTTCTGGGGTGGAAATTTTTTGCCATAATAAATTTATATATGCATATAATCTAACAACAACTGTAATCCAACTCAAAAGTGGATTTATAATTAACATAGAAATTATTCCAAAAATAGTTCCAAATACAGATGGTTTCTTTCCTTCAACAAAATTTCACTTATATATACTATAATATAGTCATACCTTTTCTAAATTCTTTGCTCTTATCGAATTTAAATAGCTTAATCAAAAAATAATTGAAAAAATTTCTAATCAGAAGGCTATCTTATATCACAACCAATAGAAATACTCCATCACTTTTTATTATAAATTAAAATTGATAATTACATCTACTTCTATATTCTATAAGTAAACATATCAAATATGCAAAACATTTTATTCAAATATACTCTATGGATCAAATTCCTCAAAATATTCTCACACGATACAAAGAACATGGGAGACATCATCTGCCTCGAAGATTAACGACAGATCCGTACGCGATCCATGTGTCTGAGGTGATGCTTCAGCAAACTCAGGTAGATAGAGTGATACCGTATTTTCATCGTTGGATGAAAGATTTTCCGGATTATGAAACACTCGCGAATGCCAGTAAAACCGATCTCTTGACCCATCGATCTGGTTTGGGATTTAATAGTAGAGCTATGAGATTACAGGCTTGCGCCCAAGAAGTAGTCGCTCGTTTTGATGGGAAACTGCCCATGGAAAGAAGTCAGCTTTTGTCTTTGCCTGGAATTGGCCCATATACCTCAGCAGCTATTTTGGCATTTTCTGGAAATATCGAAGTACCGGTGATCGATACAAATATTAGAAGAGTCTTGTTATTCTTATATAAGTGGGATGAAAAAATATCTATGAATGAACTAGAAGAAAAAGCCGAGAAACTGATACCTTCAGGTAGGTCTCGTGATTGGCATAATGCGTTGATGGATTACGGAGCAATGGAATTGACGGCCAGAAAGCCTAAGATTAAGCCTATTTCTAAACAATCGAAATTCGAGTGATCAGATAGACAAGTAAGATGACGAATTATGAAACGATTAACTAAACACCACCGTCCTTTGGACATTATTGAGATTGTAAATGAGTTTCCACACAAAGATGTCGCTATGATCTTAGAATGACTAGTCAAAGAATGACTAGTTCTAAAGCAAGATAATTCAATAGTCTTAGAATAATTTCTATTTTTTACAAAAAAACAATAAAAAATAACCATTTTTTCAAAAAAGTTATACAAAAAGTCTTACTTTTTTTCTTGAATCTTCAAAAATCCAGTTTTCACCTAATTAAAAACCATGTAAAAAAAGTCCTCGAAAATTTGCATTATTTGAAAAATGGACTATACTATATGTGCAAGATGATCTTTACCATTCTTACCGGTCTAGTGTTTATATAGATTAACCTCTATGTTTATATTAGCTATCCTCGTTCCGCTATATTTCTTTATAGATGAATCTCTAGCTTCGGTGAATCATTTCTTATTTGCTCTATATATTTGAGTCTAAA
>JBAXSM010000052.1:0-5305 GCA_037130715.1 Candidatus Absconditabacteria bacterium | reverse complement strand
TAAATCTTGTAGCAAACAGATTAGATGATATTATTTCAATCCAGCGAGATGACTTAGAATTTGGCCTTTGGACAATGATTCTTTGGCGACACTAAAAGCTATGGACACATCATATAACTGACTTTCTTTGTCGGGTGGTTTGTTTATTTGTAGTGACTTATCTATTTATGGAAGTTTAGTTCATCATTTGAAATTTAATAATTATTATCTTATTGCTGGAGTTAATTATGACTTCTTAAATAATTCCTACCTTCCTAATTTTATGCAGAGTATGCTCTTTGTAAATGGACTAAGTCTGGGATATGCCTTTGATAGTTATGGTGGGATTGCCTCACTTTTTGGAGCTGGACTCATTATGGATGCAACTTGTGGAAACGGAATCGTAGAATGAGCTGAAGTGTGTGATCAATGATCAAAAAATGGACAAGTTGGATTGTGTAATTTGACATGTAATGGTATTACGCCAACACCAACTCCTGGGTGAGGTGGTGGTTGAGGTTGAGGTGGTGGTTGAGGTTGAGGAGCTGCTAATACTAATGATACCTCTCCTGTAGAAATACCTTTTGCTAGTGGATTTGCTCAAGTAATCTCTGGACTTAAATTAGATACAGGAAATAATACCCTTCCTACTCCTATTTCTGGACAGATTATTCCTAATTCACCATACTGAACTGAGCTTACTAACGCATACCTCTTTGCATATACTGTGGGAATTACAACTCAACGACCAATCACCAGTGCTAATTTACAAGGTAGTCTCACTAGAGAACAGGCAGCCAAAATGATGGCTCAATTTGCTATCAAGATGCTCAAGAAGGATCCGAATCCGCTCACAAGATGTAAATTTAATGATACAACAAATAGAAGCCAAGAAATGCAATATTATATTGATCTCTCTTGTAGATTAGGAATTATGGGACTTCAAAGTGACTGAACACCAAGTACAAACTTTAGCCCTAATGCAATGGTAAATAGAGCACAGTTTGGAACTATGCTCTCAAGACTTCTCTATGGAAACAAATATAATGCACCAGCAGTAGGAAAAGATTATTATTCACAACATCTCAATGCACTCAAAAATAATGGTATCATGAAGAATATAAATGCCCCTTGGAATTTTGAATTAAGAGGGAATGTAATGATTATGATTGAAAGAGTAGCTAATCAGAAATAAATCCACAGTATTTACTATGAAAGAATCTTAGCAATGCTAAGATTCTTTCTCCCTGGTATTGTTCTTTTTTTAAAAAAATTACTCAATTACCAATATATTCAAGACTTGAAGAATCATAGTAAATATCTATAGTCATTTATGATTATCTTTAGTTTCTCTCTATTTCTATGTTCCCCTCAAATCCTATAATTCGTACTCTATTTCTCTTATTTGTGGTTTTGATTGCTTCGTGAATCTTTGGTCTTATCATATGGAGAGGAGGTAATGCTCTCGGATTTGATCTAAAATGGAAGACTATTGGACTCCTCTCTTTGGGACTGCTTGGGTTGTTTATCGCTGGTATGGCAATTGGAAATTTAGCAGGCAGACCATTTGAAATTATAGGGATCCTCATTGTGTGGATTGTGTATACCCTTTGGGTTATTAGTCCCCTGCTTATTGTGAGAGATATTATTGCTATTTGGTACAAAATCCCCTTTTTGGTTATGACTATAGTCTCTATTTTGTGGGTTTTAGTCGGGATTTACTTTGGAACAACTACCAAAATAACGCCATTGCATATAACAAGCAGTCATTTGTCCGGAACTCATAAAATTGTGTTTATTAGCGATATTCATGTCGAAGCTATCCACAATACACGATATATCCAATCGATCGTCAACAAGATCAAAGTATTACAGCCTGATTTCGTTTTGCTTGGTGGTGATTTGATGAATACAGCAAAATCTGATTATGTAGACGCGTTTCTACCGTTTAATCAGCTTGATATACCGGTGTACGCGACCCTTGGAAATCATGATAATATGTGAGAAGCTAAGGCAATTGCTGGGATTTTCGATACTACTAAAATCATTCCGCTGAGAAATCAAAGTGTGAATATTTCTGGTATTCAAATTGTCGGAATTGATGATAAGAGCTATCGAAGTGGTCAAACACTCACAGAAATTTTAGATAAGAGCCAGATAGCTACTGGTGCTCAATTTACTATCTTGATTTCTCATCAACCCCAAAAATTGAGCAAATTGGCAGGATACCCTATTGATCTCGAATTGGCCGGACATACTCACCAAGGACAGTTTATCCCATTATCTTGGCTGATTGGAGTATTTAATGATTATGCATATGGGAAATACGAAGAATCTGGGAAGACAGCTTTCGTCTCTCAATGAATTGGGACTTGGTGAGCACCTATTAGAATTGGAACACAGAGTGAATTGGTTCTGATTACTCTAGAACATGGGAAATAAAAAACTGCTTGTAAATTACGAGCCCATACCTATACTATAAACGATACGTAATCGACCTTCAGATTTTATTTTTTATGAATACTCCTTTTGTTATCTCTCTATATACATATTCCTTTTTGTGCTCAAAAATGTGCTTATTGTTCATTTTCTTGCTTTTTCGTGAATGCTGAAATCAAAGAATCGCTCATTGGACAATATCTCCAAACCCTTGAACAAGAGATTCGTCACTATGGAGCAATTATGGGAAGACAAAAGATTAAGAGTATCTACTTTGGTGGTGGAACGCCAAATATTTTGACTCCTGAACAATTATTTTCTATTACCGATGTAATCGATGAACTCTTTGATACAAGTGACGTCGTAGAACTCAGCATCGAACTCAATCCTTATCCACAGACAGAAACATATGATTTAATTACTCAATTTCATACCCATTACAAAAAACATCCAAGATTAAGATTTAGTTTTGGAATTCAGACCTTAGATAATGTAATTCTCGAAGATGTAGGCAGACCTGTCTCTTTTGCAGGACTTGCGGACTTTATCAGATGACTCAGAGCACTCAAACAAGAAAATACGCTTTTCAATTTTGATTTTATTGCATTTGGTAAATTCAATCAAACGAGAAAAGGAGATCTCCAACTTCGAGATCCATTGAAACTTGAGTTTTTTGAACAATTTGCTCAGAGCCAGTTTGCAGATAGTTTCTCTTTGTACACGATGGAACTTTTTGCTGGCTCTGCGTGGCAATCTAAGACACCTGAGAAACCTATTTCTGGTGCATATTATGGGACTGATGATGAGATTTATGAAGAATTTGATATCTTAAAAGGAATTATTCTCGATGCTGGATATAGTCGTTATGAACTTTCCAATTTTTCGAGACAAGGGAAATCCAGCATTCACAATAGAGTGTATCGAGAAATGGAAAATTATATTGGATTTGGTATGAGTGGATCATCATTTATCAATCTCAAAGAACAAGAAGATCGAGCTCAAACATTACCGTGATATACCAAAGATAGCGTTGGACTTCGTTGGACCAACACCACCAATCTTGTTGAGTATCTCAAAGGAAATTTTATAGATACCAATAAAACACTTTCTATGACATCGAAAGATATGCTTATTGAATCATTTTTCTTAAACCTCAGGACAGATAAATGAGTTGTTGCATTAGAAAAATATATTCCTGTCTTAGTTCCCGATCGAAAAGAACGTATTGAATCCTACAAAGATCAAGGATTCGCTTATGATACAGAAGACAGACTTGTCCTAACTGATGAAGGTATGGATGTATTTAATACTATTACTACTGATTTGTTAAATGAAATTTAATCACGAGAAACTTGCTCAGCAACGACAAGCATACGTTGTTTAGACGTTCAAATTGGATAACATCACATCAATGTAAGATAATTATGGTCTTTTTTGGCTGCATATTGATCGTAGGTAACATGTACTTTATCTGGATATTGAACCTGGATATCTACTACTTTATACTCATATAATGTACCATCCCAGACAACTTCTATTTTGTCTCATTTTTGCATTTGAGCGATATGCGCAAAAGCCATTCCATATTGGTTTTGTTTTCGCCATTCTTGACTCGTATGACCAAAAATTAAGGTATTCCCAGATTGTCCTGGTGCTGGTGTCGTTGGATATTTTACAACTCATTTCTTGAGTTCTTCGTTATAATTTTTGTAGATAAATTCATCCATATTGGTAAATTGACTGATAATAATTGGGTCATTTACGTCAAATTTTGGGATAATCAATCTGTTACTCGGTGGCAATGTGTTGAAATCAAACTGATAACTTTTGAGATTCTCTGAAAGAAATTGATTTTGGTCCTTTGCAATATCTTGGATATCGGTATCACCGGAATATTGGGCAATAATTGCATTTACCTCGGCATCTTTGATGGCTTGATTATGCATAATATTGGAAATCGAATTATTTTGATGAAGCAAAGAAATAGCATCAAAGCCAGATCCTCCATTTCATAAATGCAATGTATCGGTCAAACTTGCCATAAATACGTTTGCATTAGTAAAAATAGTGACTCCAAAAAAGGCAAATCCAAAAATAAGGGCAAATATTTTGATTTCATGGAGAAAACTTAGAAACTTTTTCTTTTCTCTCTTGGTATAGGTAAGTTCTTCTAAATAGTCTAAGGTAAGATGATTCATAATTGACACAATGCACAGGTAAAACATATCTTATCTAAGTATATTCATTTCTCTGTAAGAAAGGAAAAAAAACTGGTTTTTTGGATAGGGTTGGGTTGACAAATTTCGTTTTTTGTAGCATAGTTTGAGTTAGTTTTTTGTTTTATTATAATTTGTAATCACATATAAAAACCTTACACTGCTTAATGGTTTTATCTCAATGTGAGAATATATGGAATATAAGGTACTTTATGACAATAAAGATGATAGTCTCCTTATGAGACTCCTCAAAATAAGAAATGTAGAAGAACATATAGATCAGTTTTTGGATCCAAAGCTCTCTGATTTTTGGAAAGATCCATTTTTACTTAATGATATGGAGAAAGCGGTCGATAGAATTATCGTCGCTATCAAAAATCAGGAAAAAATCATGATCTTTGGAGATTACGATGTCGATGGAGTGACTTCCAGTTATATCTTGTATAAATGTTTCACAAAGTATCTTGGATACAAAAATATCAGCATCACGTATCCTGATAGAATCAAAGATGGATATGGAATGAAATGTCATCATATCGATAGCATGAAAGCCAAAGCAGCACGACCAGCCGGCAAATCGTCCGCAGCCATCATCAAAGAGCTGCGTGACACCCTCGCCATTTACACAAGCGACATCGAAGCCGATCAGTTGCAAACCAAAGTGTTCGCAG
>JBAXSM010000051.1:0-5713 GCA_037130715.1 Candidatus Absconditabacteria bacterium | reverse complement strand
GCTGACAATAATCATCATCTCGTAACAGACACGATCATGTCAGGTTTGTAGTTGCTATGTTGAATCTTTTCGTATAAAAGGACACACATTTTTTCTAGATCTTCGTAAGATATAATACGTTTGGTCATGGTATAATCAAAAAAAACTAAATACTATGTGTGAGTATATAGTTATTTTTGTATACACTAGCAAGTGTTTTATACTACAAATTCATTGAAAATTTGGTAAACAATCAAGAGGAAGAAGAAAAGAACTAGGGATATCATAAAGATATTGATCAAAATTGATCTCGTTTTTTTCATAGCTTTTTCATCTCCATTTGAGACAAACATACTATATCCAGCAAACATAAGTCCCAACACAAATACAATACCAAGCACCCATCATAATATTTTAGCAAGATCTAATACCAAAGCACTTGCCTTGGCTGCGAAGCTTACTGATTGTGCAATATAGAAAACATAATCTACGATTTTAATCAACACTAATGCCACAATAATATTGATAACTCATTTTCTTCATTCTTTGATCTTGTCTTCTTTGTCCATAGCTGACATCATCTTATATCCAGTCCAAACCATCATAACAATAGCTATAAAGAAAGCCATTACTTTGAAGAAACCAAGAATCTGTAAGAAGAGATTATTTTGAAGATTATTTACTAAGTCTGCTGATCATGCTACATTTTCTACATTCAATACGTAGCCCAAAATCCAAATGGAACCATATACCAAAAATGCACCGTACGCCAAATATACCATATTCATGGCTGCTTTTTTGGAATTTTCTGCCCCATTTAATAAGAATCACATTCCTGCAATAACGATAAATACAAATAGTAATCAGAACGTAATAATTTTGACCGCATCCCAAAGAATCCCTCATTTTAATACTGAACATTCACTATCTCAAGGAGTAGTACTTGGATAAAAAAGATTTTTTATATTTTGTTCTATTGAATTATCTCTTTTTATACATTTAGAAAAATCAAACACAGATTCTACTCTACCATTTTGATCTGGAGTTTTGTTGGTCATAAACTGAGCAAAATTATTATCAAAGTTTGGAGCGACAGCAAATGTATGGCTTCCATAACCAATCAATAAAAACAAACCACCTATCACTACATATTTAAAAGAAGATAAGAACTGTTTCATGAGAACAAAAAAGAATAAAATAATTACCTAAATATCTGATTTAAAATCATGTATCACCTGAACTAGTTGTTCCAAATACACTATTGATCAGTCCAATAACTAACTTCATGATAGCATAGAAACTTGTGAGTATAATGACTCAAATAGCGATATACATAATATTTTTCTTGATCTTAGTGAAATCCCCATCTTTGTGTACTACATTTGTAACCATAAGGAAACCATTGTAAATTAAGAGAATAACTGCAAAACTTAATCCAATATATACAATCCACTGAAGATAAGTTGCTATATGCATTCTCAAATAATCAAGTGTATTAGCAATCTTGTATTCTGATTGATAAGCACCCTCTTGGCTATTAACCCCATCCAAGGCTGTTTCTTGAAATTGAATATTTTTATTTGCCTCTCAAACTACTGAATCCAAAACTTCAGTTGGACTATTCCCATATCAACCCCAGTTATCAGAGGCAGCAAATGTCAAAGACAATGGCGCCAACAAAAGGAATATAGCTATTTTTTTTCGTCGTGTATTCATAGAACAAAAGAAGAATTAAAGATTTAGTATAAGTATATGGAGTAGTGTTGTTTTTGTCAAATTTTTGATTTGATTTTGTGCTTTATTTCGCTATACATTTAGCAAATTTAATATCTCACAACTTTCATCTCTTTCCTTTTTGGTATGACTCGCATCATGCACAATATCAAACTCCTTGTCATAGCTGTTGTTTTGTCTCTTTCTTGTGTGTATCTTATCAAACATCCGGGGTTTTTTGTCTCAAGCGTTTTGAATCTTCAAGAAATCCAAGAAATAGAAACCAAACAATGGGATATCGCATACAAGACCGATAATCAACTTTTGGATGTTTTTTTGCCACTTAGTTGATCCCAAAAGAGTCCTGTAACTATTTCTGTTGCATATAATCCATCAAGTATTATTGTGGATATGACCAAAGCATCTAGCCAGGCACCCTATACCATCAAAACACAACAATCCGGATCCTTTAGCCTAGAATTTATTGATATTTCGCATATAGATCCTCATCAAAGTCTTTTTTATGTGCCTTTTTCATGAACTTCACAGCAAATTTTAATTGAAGATGCTAGTTGACTATCTATAGGAAAACTATCATCTACGCTTGTTCACTGAAATTAGTCTTTATCTTCTCCTCATCATCCGATGCGTTCTCTTGGAAAGATCTTCTTAACACTACTTCTTGTAGCTACATCTATACCATTGGTTTCTGCACAACAGACTCCTGATATGTTTTTGGTAGAGATTTCGCCAAGTAGTTTTGATGTAAATACACCGGTCGATATAACCATCAAAGCTGTCAAAGCAAATGGAGATCTTGTAAAAGATTATCAAGGTGATGTATTTATTGATGTTAACTGATCTTTGGATACTGCTGATTATACTGTTCCTAGTGAATGAATTTATTCATTTGTTGCTCAAGATCAAGGGACCAAAACATTTTCTAAATGACTTATCATCAAAAAAGCTGGAACATTTACCATTAGTGCATCTGACTTATCTCAGGATACTATAAAATGAGAAAAAGCTGTAATTGTAGGTGATGGTTCTCATGGAACAGCTACTAGTGACAAAAGTATATCTATCGTATCTCCAAGTAGTTGAAGCATCATAAAAAGTGATGTCGCTGAAATTATTGGAAGCGGGAACATCAAAAATGCTCCATTTGAAATCCTTTTAAATAACAGTTCTGCATATCAAGGAACAACTGATGATAATTGATGATTTATAGGATACATCAATAATCTTACAGAAGGAAATAATACCCTTAAAGCAAGAATTTCTGACATTAATGACACGGTTTTGGCTGAATCATCTGAGACAAGCTTCGCTTATACGCCTGCTACAGATAGTATGTTCAATAGTATTCAAATACTCCCAGGGAATACCATTACTGCATGAGGGAAAGCTAAATTTATGATCAAAACAAGCAATGCTGTCTCATCAGCAACCATCAAACTTAGTAATGGGAGATCTGCTCCTATGGATATGGATTCTGAATGAGCTTTTAGCAAAGAGCTCACATTAGATACCGCAGGTAAACTCAATGTATCATTGGATATTTCAGCAGATGGGAAAGCTAAATCATATACCAATATTTCTATGATCATCGTAGAAACAGGTACTGTTATGGGCAAAGTTAGAGTATTTTCTGATTCTGTGTATAAAAATAAAATAACACTTACCTGGGATATTGAAGGAAATGATGCTCCTAACTATCTTATCTCTTATGGAACTGGTGCAGACAATCTTAATCAAACAGAGATAGTTGCAACAAAAGAATTAATCTTAGAAAACTTAGTTGCTTGATCTAAATATTATTTTCAAATTACTCCTATAGATAAAAATAATAAAGCAATATGAACCGCATCAGATATTATCAACACTACAATTGGTGATGATACCGCTCTCTCTTGTACTGTTCAATGAATCAAAGTAAATGATGTTATTGAATGAAACACTCATTTTCTTAGTCGAAGCGGTGTTCAAAATGTGGAAAAATATATTATCTATAGATCTGATGAAAAAACCGATATTGATCATATGCAAAAAGTAAGTGAGACAACTGGTACTACATTTGATTATTCCTTCAATCCGAATGCAAAAAATGAAAAATATTCATACTATGCAGTACAAGCGATTTGTAAAGACGGGAAAACAATTGTTATGGATGACATCAAAAAAGTAAAAACCTGACCTATGGAAAACGCCTTGTTATTTGTGTTTATTAGTTTGCTTTTTTATGGTTCTTACAAGCTATACTGATATCACGATATGTAATACTCGTTTTTTTATTGTTATTGTTATTTGTCTATGGCGATGTTTTCTAAAATACCTTCTTCCAAAGAACTTCTTGTCCATCTACCTTCAATCAATAAACTCCCCGTACATACTACTACATATATTCCATTTGTTGGCTGCCCACTTGCCCTATCAGATTCCTTGTCTGTAGATGCAATTTCTATGCTTACTCGAATAGATGTCTATCGCCTACGACACTCACGTAATGAGATATCCATTTCTCCTCTCACTTTTTTCTATTATGATGATGTGATTAGTAAACCAGCTCTATCCGATGCAAAATCTCTTATAAAGCAAAAAAAAGAAACCGATCTCTTACTTTATGGATTGTGACTTGGTGCACTCACTCAACGTGAATTTATAACTATCACTCCTGAGTTTTCTTCTCGTGTAGGAAACTTATTTGCAAAGCTTTTCGCAAAGGGAAATATCAAACATAGTCATCAAAGTGTCTACCGAAATACAAGATATCAAACTATTGCTCCTCCTGAAAATGTAAGATTTGAAATACAAGACAGTACGGCATATACTGTTAAATATTTTGTAAGTACAAAAAATCATTCTCTTGATGTATATTTAGAGGATCCTGCGACCATGTTTTGAGATGTAGCAATTGCCTTTAATCCCCTCCATAAGAAAGCAAAGCTCCTCAAAGGACAAATGGTTATTATCCCAATTATTAACAAAACTATTCCTATTATTGTGGATGATAGAGTTGATTTCACTAGACATTGAGGAATCATGAGAATAACTCCCGGTCATGATAATCTCTCATTGGATATTGCTAAAGATCATGATTTACCATTACATGTAGAATCATACGATTCATGGGGAAACTTTTCTCAAGATGCTGGTGTGTTTGCAGGGAAACCTGTTGAGCAATTTTTGGGAAATATTATTCAAAATCTCTCTGATATCTGAAACTTAATTGATAAACATCCTATCCAAAAAAAAGTTCCTTTTTCTAGATTAACAAATGAGAAATTATTTGTCCGTACTCATAAATGATGGTTTTTGGAGATCCCTGAGACCACTATGCAGAGCTTCTTTGATGATTCCAAAACTCAAGAATATTTTGGTGAAACTATCTCAGAAATTTCAAACATTTTCCCAGTATCCACCCCTTCTTTATTGGGATATCGTTTGCCCGTATGGACGAAGGAAACTTGAGAAAACATGATAGTCGATGAATCTACTCTCCTTCAATCGTTCCTCACTACCAAACCAAACAAACATAAGATTCTGATTTCTTTATTTGTTTTTCATGCCATTCAAGAAGGGAATCTTAGTTCACGTTTTGGATTGGAAGATGCGATCACGTGTTTCTTTGCACCTTGATTTACCAAAGATCAAACACTTTTGCAAAGTCGAATGAGTCTCTATAAGATTCGCTATCCTCAATATATAAAAGAGGTAGAAGAAATCGAACAACTTATAACAGTGCTTAGTGATGACACAACAAATGAAAAAGCAATCAGTGCGTTACTTGACCTTCTAGAACATGGATTTGCTCTCCATAGTGATAAACAATGAATATTTAGTTTTGATCTCACTATTATAGATCCTGCACTTGCTGACGCAACGCAAAGCAAAGATACTATTAGCACCTATCTCTTGCATCATCTTCTTGTATTAGATGCATGTGGATTCTTTGATGAGGAAGTGACCGAACATTTGCCTATGACCTTATTTTCTGAGAATGAGCGTCAAAAATTTATTA
>JBAXSM010000050.1:0-5727 GCA_037130715.1 Candidatus Absconditabacteria bacterium | reverse complement strand
TCTTCTTTGACTTATTAGATTTGGAAGCCAGGTAACTATTATATTCGACAAAAGCGTAAACATAAAAGCTAAAGTTGGTGATACAGTAGATGAAGGGCTAACTATTCTCGGAACACTCAAAAAATAAATTTTTATGATATACTATTTCACTATGTATTTCGCTATTCTCTGAAAACATCCTCAAATCAGTATTGCTGAGTTAAATCTCCTCAATCCATCACGATTTCCTAGTAGTAAGAAGGGAATTGCTCTGTTTGATACAGAACATCCAGAACGCCTAGCACTTTTGGCGGGAAGCATCAAAACAGGAAGAGTTATCAAAGAAAAAGATCTTCAAGAAGAACTCAAAGACTGCAGAATTTTTGGTATTCAAGAAGATGCAATCGGAAAACATCTCAAAAGAACTATTGGAGTAAGGAGATTTAAACTCGTAAAAATCACTCACACAGATAGAGAAATCAAAGAAAAGGGGAAAGAACTAATCAATTTAGATAATGGAAATTTCTGAGTAGTTGATAATTACCAAAATATCGGACTCTATGAAGCTGTGGATTTCGAAAAACCAGGACGCTCTATGCAAATGGGTATGATGCCATCTAAACTAGCTCATCTGCTTATCAATTTAGGTACAGAGCTCAATACAGAAGCAAACAAAAAAGAAATTCTGATTTGGGATCCTTTTGTTGGTTCGGGAACAACAAGCTTCCTTGCAAACTTTATGGGCTACGATAGCATTGGATCAGATATTAATATTAAATTTGCCAATAAAAACATCGATCGACGAAAAACTACAGATTTTGCCAACAATGATAGAAAGTTAAACTTCTTCACTCAAAATAGCACAGAAATTGTCGGTTCTCAACAGCGAAAAAATTATAATAAGGTAATTATTGTGACAGAATGACGATTAGGTCCAATTGTAACCAAAACAACGCCTACAAATGTAATTCAAGAATATCAGAAGCAAGTAGTTGAAATTTATAGCGCTTTCCTTCAAAATATGATACGCAGTAAGATCCCATGACTCAAAATCGTCATGACTATACCAGAATATATTGGACAGGCTAACATCATAGAAGCGAGTCTCAAAAAACAAGCTGAAGAAAACAACTATCTATTTGAAACAATTTCAGAAGTATACCAAAGAGACGGTCAACAAGTAGGAAGAAGAATATGTAGTATCTCACAATAATAAAGAAACATAAAGAATCTCAAAAAATCTCAAATTTTTCACTATACCCATCCGTCTCAATCTACGGGAGAGATAAAAATACGAAAAGACTTCGACTTCGGTCGGAGTTTTTTTGTTTTCTATAAAAAAGTCAAATTTCTCTTGAAAAAACATCGTCTATCAGTTGTATATACATATCGATACATTTTATTCCCTCCCAAAGGCATGTTTTCTGTTTCTCTACACGACAAAGGTAAGACACAAAACCATACGGATGAACAAATCCTAGAACAAATAAAAACGAGCAACGAAGAGTTGTTTGAGCATATTTATAATAAACGAAATAAAAAAATATATTCGTATGTTATGAGTATTCTCAATTACAATGCCGATGATGCTAATGAGATTGTAGGAGATGTATTTATATGACTGTATGAATACAACAAAGAGCATATCATCAATAATTGCAAAAATTTCTTATATACTTCAGCTCACAATAAATCTATTGATTTAATAAGAAAAAAATCAGAAATATATACACATGACGCATTGCAAGATCAGATGATTGACCCAGAAAACGACAATCAAAAAATAAAAATAAATCTGACCTACCAACAAAAGTTAATGCAGAAATATTTAGGACTACTACAGCCCAAAGAAAGAGAGATTATACATCTATTCTACTATGAAAGCAAAAGTTACGAAGAAATAGCCGAATACCTGTGAAGCAACAAAAACACAATATGAACCATGATTCTACAAGCAAAAAAGAAAATAAAAGAATTCGTAGAAAGAGAAGGCACCCAAAAAATATTATCAGATTAAGCCTTTTTATTTGTATATCACTATATCCATGAAAGACCTCTTAATTTCCAAAAAATGCTTTATTTGCGAAGCAGCAGATGCAAAAACCAAAGCAAGAATAATGGAACATATACACAAAGCACACAAAAAACTACCTATATCAAGATATCATAATCGATATAAGACAGCCGTAATACCAGTAATGAGTACTGTTTTCTTATTAGGGGGATATGTTGTTTATCAAAATATAAGCACACCAACAAGAATCGATAATAATATTGTGCAAACACAAACCACAATAAATGAATTGGTGAGTATGATCAATAATGAAACATTTTAATAATTCATAGTATAAACAATGTACAAAAAACAATTTCTTTTTCTTATTGTAATGAGTTCAGTAGCATTGGCTTGATGTAGTATTCCACCAAAAAATGGAAGACCGTTTCCTGACATAAGCGAAAGTACAGGAATGCCTTTGCCACCACCGCCACCTTCAGGTATGTTATTACCACCAGGGCCAATGTGAGATATATTTAGAAAGAAAATGGATGATGCGTGTCTTTCTGGAATTTTACAGACAGGGAGTGATTTTTTCAATGATCTCAACAAAAATACAACAGATAAAGAACAAAAATTACTCTTTATCAAAGATAAATTAATTTCTATAGAAAAAGATGCAAGTTCTGAATCAAAAATAAAGATACAAGAACAACTAAATATAATAGATGATCTTATCCAAGAAGTTAAAACCCGTGAAAAAGAATTTAAAGAAAATCCAGATAAAATATGCGCTCAGAGAGGAGAGGGACTAACAACGATGAACAAGAAGATGAGAGAATGAATTTTGGGATTATCTGGCAATATGTGAGCTATCCGTGAACATGAGAAAAAAGAATGATTTCTCAAAAATATGATAGAAAAAATATTTTCTAAAGAAAATTCAAAAGAAGACAAACAATCCGATACACCAAAAGAAAATTCACAAAATGAAAAGCAAGACTAGAATTTCTCTTGCGAATACATCCGAGAAAACTAATCTATATGGGTTAGTTTTTTTGTATTATACAAGATAAATATGGAATATGTAGTGTGTGTTGATGAGCAAAATAATGAAATATGATCCATGGAAAAAATAGCCGCCCATGAAGGAAACGGAACGCTTCACAGAGCTTTCTCAGTAATAATTGTAAATAAAAAAGGAGAAATTCTTCTCCAACAGAGGAGTATGGACAAATATCACTGTCCATGATTACAAGCAAATGCATGCTGTTCTCATCCAAGAATAGGAGAATTCACAATAGACGCAGCACACAGAAGAACACAAGAAGAATTATGAATTAGTTGTGATTTAGAGGAATGAGCATCGTTTATCTATCATGCGGATTGCTGAAATAATCTCGTTGAATATGAGTATGATACTATATTTGAATGATCTATAGAGAGCGATGAGATACCATTCAATAGGGAAGAAGTTATGAGCACAAAACGAATGAATATCAAAGAGTTAAAAGCATCTCTCCAAAAAAATCCAGAACACTATACGCCACGATTTCATAAGATTGCCAATATTTTACGAAACTAATTTGTGCATGGAGCAAGAACTTCTTATACAAAAACTCACCACACTATTAAATCAATATCGAATTTTGTATCCCGAAAAGAAACAAAAAATTTTTTGTCGATATCTCACTCGCAAAGCACAAAAAAAACTCTTATTTTATCTTAATCCACAGAAAAAATGAGTAGTTTTTGGAATCGCACATCATGGGACAAAAATTTTGGAGACAATACCAACGATCCAAATGCTTGCATATGAAAACAAACTATGCATGACAAAATTTCTTTTGAAAAAAGAATCAGATATCAAAGATATGTGAATTAAATTTTTAATAGAAACATGTATTGATATCACTGGGAAAACGTTTTACAACTATGAGAAATTTACGCGAGAAAAAATCAAAAATTATACATCACATTAAGCTGATTTAGCCCAAGCGGAAAGCTCATCAATTTTGGATCAAAGTTCCTTTCAACGTTTAGTTAGACCATAAAGGACTTTTAAAGGAGTCACAGAAACTACCTTTTTTTCTATATATCATGCTTTAATCAATTCATTGAGTCTTTCAGTCAAAATATTTGCACTAATCCCAGAAAGAGAATTTTTAATATCAGTAAATGTCGCATGATTTTCATACAAAGATTTAATAAGAAAAACATTCCACTTTTTTCAAAGAAGGGACAAGAGCGTAGCTACAGGACAGATTTTCTTCATTAGTATATAATAGAAATAAAGAATAAAAGCATCTTACTTAATTAAAAAAGAAAATCAACTTGTTTTTGATAATTAAATTAGTATTATATACTTAGTCATTATTTATAACTAGATTGAATATTTATATATAACCCATACAAAGATGAATGAAACAATTATTAAAGCATTAAACAGCAGATACGCAACCAAAGTATTTGATGTATCCAAAAAAGTAGATACAGAAACATTAGCAACCATCGAAGAATCATTGAGACTTGCACCAAGTAGTTTTGGATTAGAAGGACGAGGATTTGTTGTAGTTTCAAATGCTGAATTACAAGAAAAATTGTGAGCTGCTGCTCGAAATCAACCACAGTTGACAACAGCATCTCATGTAATCGTTCTCTGTAGAAGTACAAAACCAGGAAAAGAATTAACATCAGGACTTCTGAATAATATTATGAAAACAAGAGGAGTAAACGAAGAAGCTCTTGCTGGATTCGCTGGAATGTTAGATCAAACAGTTTCATCTAAAACACCTGAACAACTCGCTACACGATTAGACAAACAAACATACATAGCAGCAGGATTTGCTATGATGACGTGTGCAATATTGGGAGTAGATAGTTGTTCTATGGAAGGATTTAGTCCAGTAGAGTTTGATAAAATATTGGAACTAGATAAACTCAATTTAGCAAGTGTAACACTACTTCCTATTGGATATAGAGATGCATCTGATAAGTACGCAAATCTTCCAAAGGTAAGATATTCAAAAGATGAAGTTGTTTTTCATAAATAATATCCAAAACAAAAACATAATATATACATAAATAAAATACAAAGCTCACAAATCAGTGAGCTTTTTTGTTTGCATCAAGAAAGTAAAAAACTATAGTTATTGACGATAAAATTTATTTATATAGCAAAAGTGTATGTCATCCAAATTAGTTATCAAAGACGCAGCACGACAACTCATTTCTAGAATAATTAGTGCGGGATTTGGATTTGTAGTTACCAAAATAATGGCCACATATCTTGGACCATTAAGATATGGAGACTGGAATTCTATTCTGAAATATTTCGCATTCTGGACAGCATTAGCTGATCTAGGGCTTTATGTATTAGCAGTCAAGAGACTTGGTGAAATCAAAGAAAAAGAAGACGATGAAGATCACACTAAACTCAAATCAGAGTACGGTAAATTTGTAGGAACCAGAATTGTTATTATGTCCGTAATATACCTGATCGCAATTGGTATCGCATATCTCATTCCTAGTTATAGAGCAAATCCATATTATGTACGAGGATTACCAATCGGATTATTATTCTCAGCTAGTTTCTTATTAGCTGGTATTCAACAACTTCCACTCCAAATTTTCTGGAAAATGGAGAAGCTTAGCATCACCCTAATCACAGCCAGAATCAGTCAACTTTTGATACTCATTCCTGTAGTATATATCTTTTTCAAGGGAATTGATTTTGCTGCACAACCGACATC
>JBAXSM010000005.1:0-46253 GCA_037130715.1 Candidatus Absconditabacteria bacterium | reverse complement strand
GGCATGCGAACTTAAAAAATAAGGTATCGATGCTAGACCAGAAAGTATGATTCCATTGGTAGGATTCAAAGCTGAATTAGACTTCAATACTGAAATTGTAAGAAGAATCGCATCTGAAACTATGGCTAAATACGGTATGGAAATCGAATACAAACTCGGAACTATGATCGAAGTACCAAGAGGTGCTGTAACAGCTGACAAAGTAGCTGAAACTGCTGAATTCTTCTCATTTGGAACAAATGATTTGACTCAAATGACTCTAGGATTCTCAAGAGACGATGCTGGTAAATTCATCAAAGAATATGTAAACAAGAATATCTTCGAAAAAGATCCATTCCAAACACTTGATCAAGAAGGAGTTGGAGAACTTGTGAAGATTGCTGTAGCCAAAGGTAAAGCAACTAGACCAAATATCAAACTTGGAATCTGTGGAGAACACGGTGGAGATCCAAAATCTATCGAATTCTGTCACAACGCTGGTTTGACATACGTAAGCTGTAGTCCTTACAGAGTACCTATCGCTAGACTCGCTGCTGCACACGCTGCATTAAAAAATGCTAAATAAATTAAAAATCACATACCAAGAAAGCTAGGCAAATGCCTAGCTTTTTTAATTATTGACTTTTTGTAGCTAATAGCTAGAATAATAAAAAATAAAAAAAACATAAATACAAAATATATGACGAAAAAGAAAATCGCAAATTTCATTCTAGATAGACTAGGGTGGAAAGTAGAGCCTACTCCCAAAATGCTCTTATGTCAAAAGTTTGTACTGGTTTCTGGACCACATACAAGCAACTGGGATTTCGTGATCGGAAAATTAGCATACGTATCATTAGGTATAGACGCTAAATTTTTTATCAAGAAAGAATTGTTTTTTTGGCCTTTAGGATATGTTCTCAAAAAAATGGGTGCTTATCCCATAGATCGAGGATCAGCTAGAGGAATTGTGAATATTATTAAAGAAATGAAAGATGAAAAAGTTGAAAATTTCATACTGACAATTACTCCAGAAGGAACGCGAGACAAAACAAATAATTGGAAAGAAGGCTTCTATACAATAGCTAACAAGGCTAAAGTGCCAATATTTGTAGGAACACTAAATTATCAAAGACGAATTTGTCGCATCGGAGATCCATTTACGGTAACAGGAAATTTTGAAAATGATCTAGAACAACTCAAAGAATTTTATAATCCACTATATGCAAGGAATCCAGAACAATTTGCATATCATGGACAAAACATGGACGAGTAAAAAAATAGGGAGTATATCTTCCTATTTTTTTTCAAACAGCTTGAATTTCAAGACTAAAAACATATTGTCAATACGTATTGCCTTTATGCACTAACAACAAAGAGATGAATACAGAGATACTCACCCACCAAGCCACATCTAGTTACTCTTTCGCAAATAAATTAGCTCAAAAAAAGAATCATAAAACCATTCATGGAGATGATTTATTTTGGGGAATTTATCAGTTTATGAAAACTACTAAACATAAAGATCTTTTCTTATCACTTATTGGATGCACTAAACAAAGCAAACGAGATCAGGTTTTTCAAGATGATTATGATAGTTTGGGTATCAAAATTATTAGTGATGATAATTTTCTTGCTCCACAAATAAAAATCAAAAAACAAATTTCTGATTTTGTAAATATAAATGACAAAAAAATTGATATTATGGTATTATTTACTATTGCATTATCTAATCTGTCCAGCTGAACTATAAAACGTCTTAAAGCAGTCAAAATACACCCAGAAACCATAGAGAAGAACTGCGAAAAGATAGTCAATAATCCTATCGTTTTTGAACAAGGCTTATTTGCTTTTCTCGAAATTTTGAATAAACTTTTCCAAAAGCTACATTTACCTATCAAAAACGTAAAAATTATGGATATCAAAAACATCAATGACATGCACCATATCAATATGCTTCTTGACGAGGTAGATAAGGAAATTATGGACAAAAATGAATCAACTATTGAGGAGAATACTCCTAAATGAACTAAAAAAGAAGATAAAAAAATGACCATTGAATATTTTGGTACAGATTTGACCAAAGAAGTCGCTGATGGTATGATCGACCCCATTATCGGAAGAGATCAAGAAATAAATCAGATGATTTATACTCTTCTTAGGAAAAACAAAAATAATCCTCTTCTTATCGGAGAAGCTGGTGTTGGTAAAACTGCTGTAGTTGAAGGACTTGCACAAAGAATCCAACAAAATCAAGTACCAGAAAAACTCAAGAATAAGAAAATTTTTCTTTTGGATATGGGAACACTTGTTGCCGGTACTAAGTACAGAGGAGAATTTGAATCTAGAATGAAATCCATCCTCGAAGAGGCCATGGACCCAACAAATAATATTATCCTCTTTATTGATGAAATTCACACGATCATAGGCGCAGGTTGACAAGAAAATAACGATGCCGCACAAATGATTAAACCACTTCTTTCTAGAGGTAAGATTAAATTGATCGGTGCAACTACATTCAATGAATATCAAAAACATATCGAAAAAGATGCTGCCCTCAAAAGAAGATTTCAAGAGGTAGTTATCAATGAACCAGATGATGAAGCAACTAAACAAATAATCCAAGGATTAAGAGTTGTGTATGAAGATTTTCACGGAGTTCAAATCGATGATGAAAGTATTGAGTCAGCTATTATGCTGTCCAAAAGATATATGCTCAACAAACATCTTCCAGATAAGGCACTTGACCTATTGGATGAAGCTTGTGCAAAAAAATCGACTATGAGTGCAAAATTAGAAAATGATGAAGATTACAAAGCATATGAAGAAAAAATAGCTGAAATTCAAAATAAAATTGAAGATGCTATCGAAAGACAAGATTACTTTAGTGCTGCTGAACTCAAAGAACAAGAGGAAGATGCAAAAAAGCAAATGCTCGTCATGAGAACGCAAAAGAATATTCCTACTCACCTCAGACCAACAATTACAAAACAAGATATCGGAACAGTCCTCGCTGACAAGCTTGGAATCCCTTCAAATATTGTAAATGAATCTGATCTCGAAAAACTCAAAAGACTCGATGTGAGCCTCAAAAATCATATTGTAGGACAAAATGAAGCAGTTGATGCTATCGTCAAAACACTTACAAGAAGTAGACTCTCAGTAATAAACAAAAATAAACCAATGGGATCATTCTTATTTCTTGGACCATCTGGTGTAGGTAAAACCTATCTTGCAAAACTTATTGCCAAAGAATATTTCGGTGATGAAAGCGCAATGATTAGATTTGATATGTCCGAATTTATGGAAAAATATTCTGTATCTAAATTGATTGGATCACCTGCCGGATACGTAGGATACGAAGAAGGTGGTAGTTTGACAGAAGCTATTAGAAGAAAACCATATTCAGTCCTCCTCTTCGATGAAATTGAAAAAGCATCTCCAGATGTACTCAATATCTTGCTTCAAATGCTTGATGAAGGTACTCTCAAAGATAGCAAATGAAGAAAGATTGATTGTAAAAGCACGATCATCGTAATGACAGCCAATATTGGTTCAGAGGAATTTAGTAAAAAACAGGTTAAAATCTGATTTGCTCACAACGAATGAACTGCAGTTATGGACGACAAACACTTCGAAGACATTAAGATTAGAGTCCTTGAAGAGCTTAAAAATCAATTATCTCCAGAACTTATCAATAGAATTGACTACAAAATTGTCTTCAAATATCTCAGTAAAGACATTCTTGCAAAGATTATGAGAATCAAATTGGACGAATTCTTGGCTACTCGAAAAGCAAATACTGAAGTCAAACTTCCAACATTTACTGACAAGAAAATTGCTGAAATCATAGAGAAGATCTACGATCCTCAATATGGAGCAAGACCACTAGAAAGATATATCCAAGACACCATAGAACCAGAAATTATCAAAGATATCTTAGGAAAATAATACACCATCATAGGAAAGAATCCTCACAAAACTGTGGGGATTTTTCTCTATATGAAATTTTTGAGACTTGACTTTTACAAGAAATAAATTATAAAAAATACATAAAAATAAAAATAATACGTCAAACCAAAAAAATATAAAATCTATGAAAACAGACAAAGTTAAAATGACAGGAAAATTCTACGTAGATGAAGCTGTTTCATCTTTTGGAGATATGAAGAATGGAGAAGCCGGATACATAGAAGCTAATTACATCAATTTAGTTAAATATGATGATAATAAAGCTCTTATGAGAATTCACCTAGACGCACCACTGTGGACAGATGAAGGATCGTATTCAATGCTGTTTATCGAAAAAAATAATGATACTCTATTCATTGATATTATCTATGATGATCGAGCAACATTTGATAAAGAAATCACAGATGAACATGATTCACGTTGGTCAGAGCCAATAGAAGTCTCCTTTGAACCATATGTAGACGACAATTTAGGTGGAAAATTTGAAATCAAAGTAGAAACAAAAGAACAAAGACAAGAAAGTATTGTAAACAGTATCTTAGGAAGAAAAGAGAATGATCTTTCATTACAACATGATGCATTTGTTGATTATTGTTACAGTAGACAGTCAACTCCCGATGATACTGAACTAGCATTTAAAGAGATAAAAAAAAGAGCTCCAGCTTTGATTTTAGATCTACGAATAGATACAATTCATCTGATTAGAATGAATGCTGAAGAGTTAATTGATAATCTACAAGAAAAGGAAGAAGATTCACTGGCTCGTTTTGGTAGTAGCCTATTTGAGTTAACTCCGCAAATGAACTATTTAAATGAATATTTTCACTTTATAAGAATGCTCTGTGACAGTGCAATTGAATGCGCTCAGAAGGTAGATTCATATGAAGATTTGGAAGAAGATGAATTACTAAAGTTATTTCACACAGAAACCGATCCCACCAAAAAAGATGAGATAGGGAAAATATTAAGTAAACGATATTAAAACAAATTAACCAAGAAGGAGGGGAATCCCCTCCTTTTTCCATACTCAAAAAACTTTCTCAATAATTTGCATAAATCTAAAAAAAGATTATACTTTATTTGACCGTAAAAGTCATTTATATTGTAAATATATGCAGAATGGCAGATATCTTCTTCGAAATGGAAGAACAAACAACTGTTCAAAAGGAAGAAAGTACTACTGAGAAACCGAAGGAATCGGTGAAATTTTTGGTGAGTACAGATTCTTTTTCAAACTGTGGATTAGATATGATTTTTGATCTTGCTAAAGAAGCTGGATTTGATGGTATCGATCTTGCTATTCGAAAGAGTAACGACTGTCGAAATGTAGAATATATGAAAAAACTCAGTATAAAGCACGAAATGCCAGTTAAATCAATACAGGTCTCTGAAAATGTAAATGAAAAAGAATTAAATAAAGCATTAGATTTATGTGAGGCCACAGGTGCTGATACTATAGCCATCAATGCTCCAAAATTTTTCAATATCAAATCATTCAACTTTTTGGTAGATAATCTAGATACATACAAAAAAGAAAATAGACATATTCACTTCAGTATTATCAATCCAGCAGATGCAAGTATTTTCGCATTACCCATTCCACAATATCGTTTTAGTAATATTGTAGAAATCATCAAAAAATACGGATGTTATTTAGGTCTAGATATTTCAAATCTCAAATCAGATGTATTAGAAAATGATTTTATGAGAAAAATAACAAATTTTTTACCATATATCTCTATTATCTATCTTTCTGATAAAAATAGAGTTGGCGATAGTCACCTCCTCCCAGGAGAAGGAACACTCAAATTGGAAAGCTTTCTTAAAAAAGTTAAACAAGGGAAATATGCACGTTATTTCAGCACAAAAATAAACATCAAAAAAGCTGATCTTGCTGATTCCGAAAAAATTGCAAGTATCCTCAAAAAAGCAAGAAAATATTATACAGAGTACTTTGAAGAAATAGATATAACAACAAAATAAATAAAAATAAAAAACCGCCCTTTGAGACGGTTTTTTTTATTATTTCTTAAATATATAATAGACAATTAATAATGGCAATCAGACTAATTTCTTCCACGTAGGTTTAATCCAAAACAAAGCTGGATATTGTTTAAATACTACAAGCAAAAGTCTTCCAAATGTATTGGTTTCCTTGTGTGTATCAAAAGGATATCTAACAAAATCCCGCAAAAAAGAAAACATAGTCACAGAAAAGGTAAAATACTAGTTATTTAGCTTTTTTAGTAACTTTTTTGGCTGCTGTATGATGATGAGCTTCACCAGAAACAAGTTTATCATATAATTTTCTCTCAACTTCTAAATCAGTAGGGTGTTCTCGATTTACAGCAAGTTCAAGAAGATCACAGACCTTCTGAAGAATAAAGAATTTTTCTAAACTCTCTTGAGCAGCTACTCTAATATCATCGAAAAACTTCTTAGCTTTGTCCTCTCCCATTTGAGTAAGATATTGTTCCATTTTTTCTCTACCACCAAATTTCTTTTCAAGATTTTGTAATCTTGCACCCAATTCTTGATCAAGCAAGGTCTTTGGTACAGATACATCCATATGTTTTTCTCTAATAACTTTCAAAAAATCTTCAACCTTTTGCATCAATTCAGTATCAGCTTTTTGTTGACCAATAGAATCTTTGATGTATGTAAGGAGTTCTGCTTCAGTTTTTACTTCACTATCTTTACCAAAGAATTTAAGAAGGTTTTCTGGTGTGATTTCTGGCAAAACAATAGATTTAATATCAAGAAGTTTGAAATCAACCTTAGCAGCTGATGATCAAGCTTTTTTGGATTGTACTGTAGGTGGAAATGATTTTTCATCGTATTTTACGATAATATCTTCACCCTTTTTCTTTCCAATAAAGTGATCTTTGAAAAATGAGAATTCATCAAATTCCTGTTGTCCAAGGTAAAGAGTCCCCTTTTCAAGTTCCTCACCATCTTTGTCCAAAAAATGCATTTCAAGCTTAGAAATACTATCGTAAGTCACGATATCCGTGTCGATATAATCAGCATAATTTTTTTTGAGCTTCATAAGTGCATCTTCTATTTCTTCTTTTGTAGCTTCTGCTTCAATATGCGTCATAGACAATTCTTTCCATCCATCTCCCTTAACTTCAACTTCTGGAAAAATATCCAATTTCAAGGTAACCAATACTTCCTCTCATTTTTTATCTTGTTTGATTTCATATGGTTCTCCAATAAATCTAAGGGTTGGATTAGCTTTCAAAAGTGTTTGCAAACCAGTATTCACAAGATTTTCAAAGATTCCCATAGTCATATATTCTGGTTTAATATGTTCCTCTACCAAATGCATAGGTACAAACCCCTTTCTAAATCCAGGAAGTTGCAAGTCTTTTTGAAAATCTTTCAAAACTCCAGCCTTAGCTCAGTCTTGATCCTTAACTTCCAAAGTAAGTTCTATATCGTAAAAAGCCCCAGTTCCTTTTTTCAATGATGTTTTCATAAAAATAAGTAATTAAACAGTAAAAAATCGGAAAGATAATAACAATTTGGCTAGAAAAAACAAGAAGAAGTATATTTGACGGAGAGCTTGAAAAACAAAAATCATTTGATTTTGTAATAATTTTGATTATACTCCAATCATCCTGTCCGACTACGTGTGCGGACTCCTACCCCGCCAAAATCGGGGGAAAAACCTAAAAAGCTTCTGGGAAATATCTTAGCCTAAGAAGTTTTTTTATTTGCATAAATTCTTCTAAAGAAACTTTACCTATCTTAGTAAAAAACCTTTGAGTATCAAAAGTTCTTCATTGATTAATCACTAGATATGATTCTTTAGATTCAAAAACACTAAATAATTGTAAACAATAACTAAGATTTTTTCACTTAGTCGTCATTGGAAGACAAAAAAACATATTTCATATCTTACTAACAACCAATACAGGCCTAAAGAAACCATCTTTTCCAAAAATTTCTTTTCAAACATTAACACCTATTTTAATATACCATATTTCTTTCGGTTTAGGATAGACAATTCTTTTACTCTTATTAAGTTGTTTCTTCTCGCAATTCCAAAGATCAAAAAAAGATTCGTCAATATCAATAGTTTGCATCTGTAGTTTTATAGAGGATAAAATCATATCCCCGACTCTAAAAATCCAAATAAAGAAAAAAACTGACAAAGTCAGGACAAAAAAAATAATGAGAAAAACAAGCAAAAATTGCTTTTTAAAAAATTGTAGATATAATTTAGAAAATATTTTACTCATAGAACGAATAGAATGAATCTAGAAGATATAAATAACTGAAGGAAACAGATACATAATAATATAAACAATATAGCTGAAACAAAAAGACAAGAGATTCAAAGTGCTTTTTGACATAACATCACAAAAATAGAGCACCCCGATAAAGTTGTTAACCAAATGCTCAATCTTTTTGAAAATTCAGAGACTGCATTAACAGTACGAGAAGGAATTAAAAAAGACGGAGTAAAATTATATATGGGTAAAAAGACCTCTCATGGATATAGTACAAAATGAGCTATAATATTGTGAGAGAAAAAAATAGATGCAGATTTTAAATGACTATTTTTGATGAAGTTAACTGATTGAGAAGCAAAGGCATATGAATTAATACATGAAATGAGCCATCAAATAGTATTCTTTATGAGAGAAAATGGTAATCTATTCTGATGATTTGAATGACTTCATACTACATTAAAACAAATAAGAGAAACATATAAAGTATGATTATCTAAACTATGAAGTGATGCTTTTTATGAGAACAGAACTGCAGCAAGTAGAGCCGGAGAAGATCTTAGTGAACTAATAGCAAAATATATAGTAAATCCAAAAATGTTAAAAAATTATCTTAAATATTTATCAGAAACCGAAAGTCAACAATTAGCAGAAAATTGATTAAAAAAAATATCAAAAGATGTTGGTGATAAAATTTACAAACAAATAGAATGCTTTGTTGAGAAATATATAGAACTACGTAATTTCTAATCCTCTATCTATCAAAGAACTTATCAATGCCCCCCTTCTCAATTTGGACAAAAAATGGTCTACCATGCTGACAGACAAACATTCAGTCAATTTCATTGAATCCGTCCTTAATGAGGGCAAACATTTGTTCATGAGAAAGTGCATCTCAGGCTTTAATAGAGGTTTTGCAGGCTTTGCTTGCAAAGATAGCATCTAAGACATGATCAAAGGTAATTTTTTCTAATGGGAAAATATAGGTAAACAAGACATCTATATCTACTTTGTACATACTGAAAATTTGAGGAACGGCATGTACAATGAGTTTGGTTTCTGACAACAAGGACACATCAAATCATAAAGCACAAATCTGTTCCAATTTCTCTTCAATATCGGGTCTCACGGAAATATCGAAGAGCAACGGTTGGAGTAAAACTTCACTCTGAAGATGAGCTGCTGATTTTTTCATTTTTTCAAAAGCAATTCTTTCGGCTAATGCATGTTGATCTACATAAAATAAGGCAGTCTCTGTAGACAAGACTATATAACTATTCCATAATTGCCCAAGAAGACGGTAGTCACCTAGAGTATCTTGATGTCCCACAAAGACATCTTGTGGCGTAAAAAATGGAGAAGCAATAGGCGCAGAACTAATGTCTTGATCATCAAAAAAAGATGATCCACGAGTGTTGTATTCTCTACTTTCTAGCGAAGAAAAAGATGAAGATGGAGATATGTGTGATAAATGTTCTCCATGATCAGCAAAAGCAATTTTTTGTTCACCCAAAGCCTCTTTTACGCAAGAATATATGAGTTGGAAAACTTGTTTAGAGTCTATAAATTTAACTTCTAATTTTTTTGGATGAACATTGACGTCAACCAACCCAGGAGCAACTTCCAAAAACAAAACCGCAAATGGATATTCACCTGCTGTAATTTGTCTCGTATAGGCATCCAAAAGTGCTTTTTTAATAACTTTATCATATACAGGTCTTCCATTTACATATATCTTAATCATCTCAGGAGACCCAAAAGTTAGCGTTGAATGAGATACAAGCCCCGTCAAACGAAACTGATCATCTTGATATTCAATAGGATGAAGATGCTTAGATCGATCTTTTCTCCAAATCTGATTTACTCTTTCAAGCAAACCATCTACCGGAGGTAAATCAAAGACAACTTTATCATTTTTGAGTAATGAAAAATGTTTATCGGTATGATATAAGGCAATATCTGCGAAATAATCATAACAATAAAAATATTCTGTCTGTGTGGATTTGAGAAATTTAAGTCTTGCTGGAACATTATAAAACAAATCCTGAACTTGAATAATCGTTCCATGAGCAAATCCAACAGGTTGATGTTTCATAGTAATATGCTGATCTAATTTAGTTAATTTAGTTGCAATTTCCGCATATTCAGTTTTAGAAATAACACTCACCTTACTTACCTCTGCAATACTTGCCAAAGCCTCACCACGAAATCCATAACTATGTAAATTGTAGAGATCTTGTTCTCCACTAATCTTAGATGTTGCGTATCTTTCCAAAAGCAGATCCATATCAGAAAGTTCAATTCCAGAACCATTATCTTCGAGAGAAATCAAAGCTTTTCATCAATCATTAATTCCCATTTTGATATACGTAGCTCAAGCATCTAGACTATTTTCGACAAGCTCTTTGAGTACAGAAGCTGGTCTTTCAACTATTTCTCAAGCTTTAAGTCTATTGATCATATATTCAGGCAGTCTACGAATTGGCATATAGTAAGATTATTTTAAATAATAAATCATCCTCTCTTTATGCTTTTGTCTTGCATTTTCAACCCATAATCTATAAAGAATACAGCATGGACAAACTAAAATATTTTTTACTCAAACATCCAAATCGCATAAAATACGGACTGATATTCGTGAATATCATTTTCGTATTTATGGCAATAAAGATATTTATCAACTACAATAATATTGAACAAGCCATCATAGAAACAGCCAAAGCTTCTCAAGATAAGACAGAAGAATTAGGATATACCAAAAATTTCCAACTTGCCTATGAAAAATCAGAATATGCACAACGTTTTCTGAAACATGAAAACAATATGCTTTTACCAGGAGAGATAATTATTAAATTTCAAGACAAGTCTACGATGTTCACTACAGGAGCAAATAAAAAAACAACAATCAAACTTATAACCACACCTGAAGAATCACGACAACAATTCTTAAAAGAAAAAATATTCCCACCAATACAAACAAATGAGAGTAAATAAAGATTGCAAGCCCATATAAATTCATTACACTCTAGATGATTTATTTTCTACCTGAACATATGAAAACACGAACACTATGAAGCATTGTAGCTATTAGCCTTCTTTTGGGAGGATGTGGAAGCCAAACAATTCAGACATGAGACACGGTTAGTTTGACTATGACAGGAACATTTGAAAACAAAGATCTGTTTGAAACCAAGAATACAACTATCACTATATGATCTGGTGAAGTTATTTCTGGTGTCGAATCTGCGCTTATAGGTATGAAAAAATGAGAGCAAAAATCCATCACTATAGCACCAGAAAATGGATATGGAAAAGACTATGAAGCAAATAAAATCCAAAAAATAAGCAAATTAATCTTCGACAAAATTCAGGTTTCAACTACAAATTCTGGAGAAATTGACCTTGGTGGCATCAAATGAACTATCAAAGGTACAGAACAAGATGGCAGTGGAAACACAATTGTTCTCTTTGATATCAATCCAGCACAAACTTGGAAGCCACTTATATACAGTATTTTAGTCACAGATATTGTCCCAGGAAACAAATAATCTTTACGTTATAGCGCCAAGATATGCAACTTTTCAAAAGGATTTTACTCTCCCTCTTTCCAGAAGAAAACGCGCATCAGACTATCAATCCTGCGAGTATGTTTATTTCGTTTATTTCAACGAAAGAATTTTTTTCGGTGATCAATAGAAAAATTGTAGAGAACTATAAACTCAATCTTTTTGATGTAAGCTGTGACCCATTTGAATTTAAAATTTGATTTGGGAAAAATATTCAAGTAAAACAAAAAGATATAGAAAATTATTATGCTTACTGCTCCGCAGCAAATATGAACGGATATAAATTTTACAATCCAGCGAATATTGGAAATAGTATTAGTCTCGTAGCTGCAATAATCACGAAAGATAGTTTCTCCAAATATCCTCAAGAATTTTTTCTCAATTTCCTTTATACCTGTTATCTACTGGTATTTATTTTTGCAGCCAAACTAAAGAGTTTTCCCTTTGAAACAAAACAAGAAAATTATAATCGATTTATTGAATTATTCTTTAATTTTTATGCATTTATTTTTAGCCAAACCGGCCAAAAAATAGAAGGAAAAGAACTCGACGAACTCAAAAAAAACATAAGCAAACAGATTGATGTATTTTTTTTCCTATTTTATACCTATCAAAGATTTGGTAAGGCATTCTGTGCGGATAAAGTTCCTTCCAAAGATTTCTATATGCGATTATTTGGAGATGATATCAAAAAAGAAGATGAAGAATTGCTTGGGTATTTCATAAAGACAAGCGAAAAATGTATTCATTCACCAAAATTTGGAAATATAGAAAACAAACTATTGCAATACATCTTACCTGCAGATATTTTGATAAGATATTTATTGTTGGATACAAATATATTTTTAGCAATAGAACATATGGTCAGTAAAATATATACCAAAGAAAAGCTGGATACATACCTCAAGAGTTTTTTGAAAGACGATAGCCAACGAGAAGCTTGTATAGATTACATTACCAATCATAAACATTTCAAAAAAAACTTTTTTCAAGGTGTCCAAAAATATGTAATCACCCTTTTCCAAAAGGAAAATCCAGACAACAACCGAGAAGATGATTTAGATGATCTAAGTTCACGAATTGGAGAAGATGTAGCTGAAGGCAAAGAAGAAGATATCAAAATACCAGAAAGGATAAAAAAAGAATCAAAAATTATGGAAAAAATATTAAATTTTTATATCACATTTTTGGGAGGATTTTGGATTGCGAGAGGAGAAAATTTCTTTCTCAGACTTCACAAAAATGACCTGCTTCGTGATCTCACCAAAACATACACACTCAAAAAAATGAAAGAAAAGACTATCTCTTTTTATGGAGGAATGCTCTATCTTTATGGAAAAAATATATTCTATTATAAATATATCTCAGAAAACGTAAAACTTGGAAGACAAAGATTTTATCTACCATACAAAAGTACCTCTAAGAAGACATATTCCAATAGAGAAATTTTGAGACTTTTCGATGAAAGTTGTCTTTCGATTTTGCTTCAAGATATAAACACAAAGGATCTCAAAATTTATGCTAAAAGTAAGAAATTACTCTGACTATTCAAAGATCATTTTGGGAAAACAATCTCTATGATGAGTCAAAATGAGAAAACAAAATTGATAAAAACCATATATAAGCCTCTGCATACACTAATTCCAAAAAGGAAACTCATTGATAATTTACAAATCCATCTTAATGAAAACGATATCTATCATCTCAAAGAAAATATCTACAATCTGGATTTTTGGATTCATCAAGGACTATATACAAAGTTATATAAACATAAAGCATACATCAGTAAGAATTATGATGAAACAGCGCTATTGGGGATACTTGCAAAAGCAAGAGAGAGTCTCTTTGGATATCTTCTTTTTCAAACCCAAGTCAAAAAATCAAAGAAAAATCTCAAATCAGATCTTATCAGAGACGTCTATCTCAATGAAATTCTTCATATAGAAACCAAACAACAAGATACACAACTACGAGGAGGAATAATAGAAGAAATAGAATCTGAGATAAAACCTTTCTTGGAAATTATCGTAACTATGGACGAAAATGAAGATTTTATTAGAATTGGAACAGAAAGTCGAAAATATTTTATTGAAAATAAAGAGTGAGAAGATATAAAAAGAGAACTCAGTGGTGAAGATATTCTTCGAATAAGCTGATATTTCAAAAATATTACTTACTATAACAAAAGGTTTTTACTCCCAACTTAAGCGGAAATGAGATGTCCTAAATGTAAAAATATGGATACTAAAGTTATTGATTCTAGAACTATAGAAAACGGACAAGCCATCAAAAGAAGAAGAGAATGTGAATTTTGTAACAATAGATTCACAACGTTTGAGACTAGAGGGACAACAGAATTACTTATTATAAAAAAAGATGGAACCAAAGAAATGTACGAAAGACAAAAGATAAAAAGAGCATTACTCCTCTCTTTTGCAAAAAGAAATATAGAAAAAACTATGATTGAAAATATTATCAATGATCTTGAGTATAAACGATCAAACGACAATAGTGAAATTTCTTCAAAACAAATTGGAGATGATATTTTGGAAATGCTCAAAAATGCAGATCCTGTAGCATATATTAGATTTGCCTCTGTATATAGAGCATTCGATAATCTCGATGATTTCAAAAAATTATTAGCATAGATACATCATGATAATTTCTTAAAGACCGAAAAGAAGTAGTCAATGATTTTGGTTCTTTATGAATTGTTTGAGCTGGATTTTACTGAACCGCCAATAAAATAAGTGAAACGAAGTTTTATTGGATGATTCAGTTATGCTTAAGCCTGCAGAAATTTTAAGTTCAAGCGTAGCGATGAAATTAAAGATTTCTAAAGTGCTGTAGTATACATTCATAAAAAGCAAACTAAACTATATAGCGAGTCTCATAAAGAACTAGCCCTCTTTGGTTGCTTTCCCGGCAATGAGGGAAAGTAATACCTGCCGGCAAGGCGATAAAAAAACAGTAGAATAAATAAAATTGATAAATGTTTTTTTTAAATACCCATTTAAAAGTTTAATTATCGGTTTTTTAAAAAAATATAATTGACTTTCTTGAACATTACATTAAAGTATTTAAAAAATAGTAATTTTTACATGTTAATATTTTTAAATGACAGAGTTTAAAAATAATACCAAGTTTCTAGACGAAGTTGTTGATAATTTTGGCAAGAATATACCCAATGAAATTTCTTTAGCATTGAAAGAAATTCTTGATGCTAAGTTACAAGATATTAATTTTTCAGAAGATATGGATTCTAAGTCCTCAATAGAAAATATTATTCATGATTATATGAAAAAGGCAGCTCCAACTTTAAAGCAACTTTCTACACAAATTGCAGATATTTTAATGTCAAAATTAGAATCAGAATATGCATCCAAGAAAGAGTGAGAATAATAATATTATAATTTCATCTAATTTCTTAGTGCCCAATCCAAAACGGCATCCTTACCAGTACTTATAGAATCTTCAATTTTTACGTCAGGAACAAATCAGATTTTATCTATATTAATATCTTTTTTTCACGTATATCGTTTAGCCACGGTATATTTTAACAAACTTCCATCATCATAATAAATCAAATCTTGTACAGATCATTTCCCATAGGTTTGAGAACCCACAAGCAATGTCCCAGGGACATATTCACGGACAACTCATGCAAAAATCTCTGATGCAGAGGCAGATCCTTTGTTGACCAAAATACGAATTTTTTCTCCCGTTAATTTAGAATATTTTGTCTTAGATGAGAGCAAAACCTGATCATCAGTTCTTGATTTCACAGAAAGAATTGGAGATCCTGTTGGTACAAAATAATCCAACATCGCAGCAACTTCTTCCAAACTTCCACCTGGATTATTTCTCAAATCAAATATATATGCGCTACAATGACGAGAAGAAAGATCTCCCAATATAGTGTCAAAACGACGAGCCAATCATATATCAAACATACGCAAAGAAATCAAACATGCTCCACCAGATGATTGTGGATATACTTTACTTTCAATATTTGGAATAGTTATTTTTGCTCTAGGAATCTTACTGATCAGTAATTTGCCATTTCTTAGATATTTTAAGTTCACTTCTGTACCAAGAGATCCCTTTATCCATTGGATAGCTTGAGAAACAGAGGTCATTTCATCTATCACATGGTCATCTATTTGGAGAACACGATCTCATGCACGTAAATCTGCTTTTTGCGCTGGACTATCCTCAATAGTTGCTGTAATGATAAAAACACCAGGTTGATTCATCTCAACATATGCCCCAATGCCAAAAAATTCACCCTGAAGTTGATCTTCAAATTGATTAGCATCTACTGGTGGGAAAAATGAAGTATAGGGATCATGTAATCCATCGACCATCCCTTTGAGACCACCATACAAAACACCAGTTTGATCAATTCATGTCTGATAATAATATGCAGAATTTAATCTATACAGGACGTCTTGATACAATGCAGATTGCGTAAAAAAATCTCATGACATACTCCCAGCAATAGCAGTTGTATAATTTTGAATTTGCATAGTTTGTAAAGAACGCATCACATCTTTAAACCAATCTATAGAAACAAGACGATCTTGATTTCCCGTAGCTACCTGAGGAAAAGCTTGATGTACAATAGTGGTAGCCTGAAATTCTGTTATTTTTGTTTTTAATGGCAAATTCGTTTTAGTGTTTGGAAAAATATTTAGATAAATAGCCTTTTGAAGCAATGGATAGAATGAGGAATGAGAAGATATATTGGTAAATTTAGATTGAATAGATGTATAAGAATCTGGGATCTGAATAGTTTGTGTAACCACAGCAAAATATCCACGCAGAAATTGTTCAAAAGTAAGCGAAGAATCAGCCAAAACAGGAGAGAAAAATGAGATACACAACAAGAGCATAAAGCTGATTTTTTTCATAGGACGAATAACAAATAAAGGAGAGATAGACAATAGCCATTTAGACGTACTTTTCAAGTAAACAAAAAATTGACTTATTGGAGAGAATGTTTATAATAAGGACGTTTAATTTATAAGCAAGAGAATGAATATAAAAGATCATAACCAATATACGTTCAAAGATGATCATGGAATGCTCAGTAATTACCAAAATATTAAATATAAGCATGTACCAACAGCCAAAGCATTAATTTATAATAATTTATGTTCCTCTAACCAAGATATTCCGCACAAAAAAGATGATTTAAGTGAACTAGATCTCTATAATATGATAGATTTAGGGAAGGTAGATGCTTTATTTCTTATTAAAAATTTTTTCAAAAAAAGTGATAAATCAAAGCATTTTATCAATGGCCATATTCACAATAAAACAGAAAAAGAGTTTATTACTCCAGAAGGAATTGAATATATGAACAAAACCATCCAAGAAGCAATGTTGTTCTACAAAAATACACTCAAAAGAGATATAGAAATATGATTCTTTGAGCAACGATGAAAATGAGAAGACAAAAAAATATTATTTGAAAACACTCAAGATGTCATAAATTTTTTGAGAGCAAATAGCACGAGATGATGAAGTGTTGGAAATAGACAAATTATTTGTTCATTGATGAAAATTGCACATTGTATAAATATTAAAAATCAGAAAGAAAAAGAATTGAAACGTAGAGAAATAATCTTTGATCAAATTAGTGAACGTCACATCTATCCTCATTTTTTAAACAAAAAGAATAATGAAATAGATGGAGAACAAATGAGATGAAAAATTCAAATATGAGAAAAAGGGAAATATAAAACATTTGGAACCAAAGAGAAAAAACCAATTACTTTCAGATGAAGTGCAAGAATAAAAGACGATGATATGATTATTCTCAAAATGCTTAGTAACCCAGATTACAATGATATCTCAGCCATCAATGATATTTATGGCAAGAGAAATGAGTGTGAAAACAAAGATGATGCATTATTATTACTCCAATATCATTGGATCAATGTCTACAAAAAAGACATAAAAACCGAATTAAAAATCAAAAATCTCTTTGGTAAAACACCACAAGAGACAGAAATATATATAAATTCAATGAAGGAGAAATTAAACCCAGAGTTTTTTGTATTTTTGAGTAATGCTTCTCACAAAAGACATGACGGAAAAAATAATGAAGAGTATGAAGATGCAAAACTTATTGGCCCTCTAACAGATGATGAAGGAAAAAAACACAGTGTTGAAATTCAATTTAATTTAATGAACAACAAAAATGAAGAACACTTTTCTCACCATAGAATATATAAAATGAAAGCTATTATTGAAGCCATTGTGAGACTCCAAGGATATATTAGAAGAACCCATGCTGAGCGTTTAATTCATCTTATGCTCCAAGAACACAAAGAAATTATACAATCAGAAGAACCAGGAAAATTTCCTGAACTCTTTTATTTGGGAGGAAATACAGATCCAGACAACAGTGAACCTGCTGAGAAAGCAATATATGAACATTTTGTAGAAGAAGGTGTGATTTTGCCATTAAAATTTCCTGATTGATGAACAAGAAGAACATGTACAAGCAAGAAATCACGAAATAGATTTCACAAAAAAGAAGAAAATGAGTCAATGTATCCAAATGGAGCAGAGATTTACTGGAAGGATACTTGGCATAAAGGGAAAATTGATTAAATACTAATGTAATAAACTAACCTCATGGACAAATTGTCCAACCCTATCATAGACATTTTGAAACATATCAAAACTCGCTGCACCAGGACTAAACAAAACCAAATTAATATCATGTTCTTTGGCATAGCGATAGGACTCTTGCACTACTTCATGAAGAGATGAAAGTATCACAAAGGGGATATTGTTTTTTTCACAGAGAGCCTGAAATTTAGCAGCTGTTTGACCAAACAAAATAGCATAATGAACTCTATTCACAAAATCTTTTTGTAACCACGTGTAATCATCTCATTTATCATATCCACCAGCCAATAATATAAGTGGAGAATAAAAGGCATCCAATGCTGCATGAAGAGAGTGTGAGGAAGTACAAATACCATCATCATAAAAATCAACTCAATCAACAGTACGAAGGAGTTTTAAACGATGATCCAAAGGTGGAATATCACTCAAAATTTGAGATAACTGAAAGTCATCTATTGTAAGATTATGATCTGCAAAATACGTGTGAATAAGCAAATTTGCAGCTGCAAAATTTTCCTGATTATGTGCTCACAAGAATTGCGTATATGATAAATCAAATACAGGAAGGAATGGTTTGCTACGAACCTGTGTTTGTAAATCCAATTCATTATACAAACGATGAGAAATAATGCATTGTGTCTTATCTGATTTGAGAATATTATATTTACTTTCTTTGTATTCTTCCCAATCTTTATGCCAATCTAGATGATCTCTAGCAATATTCAACAAGACACCATAATCAAAAGAAAAACTTTCAAGACCATAAAGCATAAATGAAGAACATTCTACCACAAAAATATGCTGATGATGAAATCGTTTATTTTTGATAATAGTTGTAAGGACTTCAGAAACAGGAACATCAAAATTTCATGTTATCCAAACATGCGTATCTGGGAAACATTCTTTAAATAAATAATAGGTAATCCAGGTTGTTGTTGACTTTCCATTAGTAGCCGTAATTCAAATCCAGGTAGGTGGAATCGTAAACCCAAGTCTGGGCAATAGAGATCAAAGAAAGTTTAATTCAGATTTTATTTTTGCAGAATAGTTAGTATATATGAGATGAGATTGTTTAACACCAGGAGATATCAATATAGTCTCAGCATCAGCCAATACTTGAAAGTCAAGATCAGTGTCGTCCATCAAAACATGAGGAAGAGACAGCTCCGTTAGGAGATGAGAGAGTCAGGTACCAACCTTTCATTTACCAAAGATTACAATCATGATCTCTATCAAAAAAATTAAAACTTGTTTTTATCGAACAAAACTATACAGATAAGGTGAAATATTACAAGAAAATCTATTTTTTATTACACGCATAAAATAATATGATTGGTATTTTTGATAGCTGATTTGGCGGCCTCCAAACAATGAAACTATTCCAACAACAATATCCACAATATGACTATCTATTTTTGGCAGATAGCAAGAATTGTCCATATGGGTCTAAATCTGGTGAAGAAATTAAAACACTCACCTACAAAGGATTACATCGATTATTTGATCATGGAGCCACTATTGTGATTTTGGCATGTAATACTGCTGCTGCATATAGTGTAAGAGCTCGACAAGAAGAATATCCCAACAAGAAAGTGCTGTCGATAACTATTCCAGGTATAGAAAAAATTCTAGAAAACAATCGGAATAAGAGAACAATAGGTATCTTAGCCACACAAGCTACCATTTTATCAAATATTTATACAGATATCTTTCTAAAATTAGGTGGTGAAAGTCCTCGTTTTCAAGGAATAATAGCTTCTGATTTGGTAGATCTCATAGAGTCATGATGCGAAGATAATGAATATATCGAAGGATGTATTGATTGATATATCAAAAAATTTGATAACATAGATCATTTGATTTTATGATGTACTCATTTCCCAGTATTAATGCCTTATTTCAAAAAGAGTTTCTCTTGAGAAATTATAGATCCTTCCAATGAAGCGGCAAAAAAATTTGGAATATATTTAGGTCATCATCCAGAAATCAAAGAAAAGCTGACTATATGAGGGACAATAAACTACTTAACAACGTGAGATATACATCATTTTGAGACCATAGGACAACGTATTTGGTGAGCACCAATACAAGCAAAACATATAGAAATATAATAATAAATAATGTCAATGTAAGTTCAAAGTAAAAATAGGGCTTTTTTGTATTTTGAAGCCAAAGAACGTATAATAGAGATAGGTATTTATATCTATTTTTCTCTACAAAAATGCCAAAAGCAAAAAAATTATTGATAACACTCATCAGTATAGTTGGATTTTGATGCCTTATACAACAGACATCTGCCCAATTTGCAGGACTTCCTATGAGTGATATGTTATCTGGATATACACAATATAGTAGTATATTCTACCATTTCGGTGGTAATAATTTTGGAGGAATGATTTTTTTGTCTGGAGTAAATACTATTACTGGTGGAGAAAATATTTATATCAATGGTGGGACAACAAGTCTCAACTGTTCATATAAACTAGATGGATTATATTTCAATAATTTAAGAGGACAAAGACTTCGACCATTAGACACAGGGAATCTCTATAATTTAAGAGCTAAAGACACTAGTTACAATACACTAAGCATCTTAGGTGGACTCTACACAAACTGTACAGGAGCCGGAGCACAAAGTAATGAAATTTATGGACAAATAACTCACAAATGGGGTGGTATAGATTATACGATCACAGCAGGTTTATCGATTGATACAACAGGGAATTTTATTATTCAACCAGGTACCTATTCTGGAAATATCAAAATAATTTCAGGAAGTATTGTAGGACTCGTGTATGATACGTATGGGGGTGCCGGAGAAGTAGGACCAGTACAGATAAGTAGTTGAGGAAATGTTGTGGTTGTATGAGCATCTCAGTGATCTCTAGCAGCTCAATGTGAATCATTTAAAGTTACAGCGACATCTGGGACAAATATTTCACTCAGCTGTTCAGGGAAAAACACCATAGACTATATTTTAAATCTCTATGAAAGTAGTGGTGGCAAACTCATTATGACAACAAATGGAGGAACAACACCATATCCATGGACTATAAGCGTACCAACAGGTAACTATATCGCTTCTTGTACTACAAATATAGGAAATAATATGTGTAATCAAATCGCTATTAGTAATCTTTCAGGAGAAGTATTTTCTAGTGAATTATGAACTGGACAGACAATAAGCACCATTAGTATGGTAAACACTATAGCACCAATACGTCATGCGGACATCAAAACCACATACACATCAGAAGATATACACATTAGTGGATTAATATGATCTACATTAGCCAAAATTAGCAAATGAACATTATTTATAAATGGATCATGAGTAGGAACAACTGGATACGTTAAAAATGGAGATATTCTTCAAATCAAGCTCCTTTCAAGTACAGGATACAATACAACCACAAGCTCCGCTCTCTTTATTTGAGGAGCATTTGGTACATTTTCAGTTATCACAAAAGATAATAGTTGAATTGAATGTAGTCTAAATAAAACAGAAAAACTCAAAATAGCGCAAGTATTTGAATTTATGAAAGGTGGATATAGCTCCACACCAGTCAAACGAACAAATATGCTCTATGTGCTCAAAAGCATGACTCAAGACATCCAAGACTTTGATTATAACTGTAGTCTCCAATATTTGATGGATTTAACTGATGATGAGATACAAAACGGTCCAACAGAAGACCAGACATCACATACAGCGCCAAACTGTAAAGTATATCCTATAATCACAGATGCAGATACAGCAAGCTATACATCTAGCAAGTTTAAGAAAAAGCAATTATTTGCTTCTCGTGAAGCATTAGTTAAATTTATTGACAGCCAAAATCCTGGAGATTGTCACGTAAATGTATATACCAACGAAACGTTTGATTACCAAGATACAGATACGACACACGCAGCTCCAAATGGTAAAATATATATCATCAAGGAATCTACAGATAATCTCTTTAGCTCACCAACCATGAGTGTTGTTAAATATTTTGATACTAGAGAAGGATTAATTAATCAGATCGACAAGTACAATCCAGAATTCCCAGTACGAGATCATATAGTAGATACAACCCGAACACCAGTGACATATGCTGCAGCGAATGGTAAAGAATATAAGATTTACAAAACAAACAATGGATATATGTCATACAAACTCGTCAACATTAAATATTTTGAATCCAAAGACGCTATTATAGCATATATCGATAAAAACAATAAATAAAAAAACTTGACATATTAAAGAAAATAAATATAAAGAAAAATAGAAAACAAACATCTAAAACAAAAAGAATATGCACAACGAACCAACAACATTTCAAATGAGAGAAAAGGATGGCGATCCAAGATTTCCTCTAGGTATTGTATTAGCAACGACATTTCCGGATCCAGACAACACAACAAAAGTAAGTTCTCTTAGTATAAGTGTTATATTATCCAAACATGGGAAAGATAAGCATGAAGGCAAGATAACTATTTTACAGGGAAGAGATAGCTGGATTAAGGGAAGCGAAACTATCGTTTATTACAAAGCAAACACGCTCATAAATGATAAAGTAATTCCGAGCATTATTTATGTTCACTCTAAACCAGATAATGAAGAATGCTTTGTTACATTATTAACATTCTAATCCCAAAAGAATTCCACACAAAAAAGACCACGCTGATTCCAGAGTGGCTCTTTTTTTTGATTATAAATATTTCACCATATATGTTCATTCCAATACATATCACAATCATTTATAATACGGTCTTACACCGACACCAGATATCACAGATAATCTCTGAAATTCCAGACATTTGGAGATAATCTCAGCTACAGACATAAGTGCTTTTCCAAAACCAGTATGTTGTACTTCATCATGTGACGAATGACGTAATGATTGTAGCGTTCCATACACATGCAGTTCTCTAATGATTGCAGTAGACTTACCTAAACCATCCACATCAGCTATCTCTCTAGTCGGCAAAAGCAACCTTGTGAAGCCATATAAATATCCCAAATGATCCTCATAAGAGATAAATAATTCTTGTCACAAACTACTATGATATCCTCTAATCACCAAATTAATCTGATCGTCCTCTATTTCAGATTTATTTCTCACTTCCCTACTTCTCGTATCCAGACATACAAAGCTTCTCAGCTGTTCAATATCTGGCTTAGTCCCAGAAATTAAACAAAAATCTTCATTTTGAGCTATACAATGTGGAACTTGTTTCAATAATTCACGGTCATTTTCAAACAACTGATACTTAGGATATAATCTCTCATACAACACAGATGGATCCAAAGTTCCCGCTTGAAATTCCTTTTCTAATTGAATATGCATCAGCTGAGATAAATTTGTCACCTTAGACCCAGCTTCAATCTCAGTCGCAGGGATATCACGAATCAATCTCTTAATCCTCGTATAGGGAGGAATTATATTAAGAAACACTTCTTGAATAAGCGTCCTAATGACATCGGTCTCAAGTGGTTTGTACTCACCTGCTTGATATAAGTCAGATAAGACAGTATTTGGGATCACAGACGTTGGATAAAATTTAATTTCATCTGGTTTCAAATAGGGATCAGAATACAGACGACGAAATGTTTCCAAATCTTTTTCATAGGTAGATTTGTATAATCCTGGCATAATATGCACAGAAAATTTAAATCCATATTTCCTCAAACCATGACAAGCCACACGAATCTGATCCACAGTATGTCCTCTTTTATTTGCAAGCAAAACATCATCAAACAGCGATTGAACACCCATTTCAATTCTCGTAACACCGAGTTCTCTCCAGAGCTGACAATTGGTATCCGTCACATATTCCGGTCTAGTTTCAATAGTGAGCCCAATAATTCTATGGTCTGCTGACTGATTACGCGCAAGCGCTTCATCTAGAGATTCACTTAATGTAGCAGCTTCCCAACCAGCAAGGGTATGTCCATATTTTTGTTGATTTCCATGCTCATCATCATGAGATTCGATAGTCAGTTGAGAAAAAACGGTACACGCATCATACAACGATTGGACAAATTGACGTTTATAACTTTCTGGATAGACATCCCAAGTTCCACCAAGGATAATCATTTCTATCTTATCTGTTTCATGCCCAGTAAGCGACAAAGAAATAAGTCTGTTATGTACTTGTTTGATCGGATCGAATTGGTTGAGCAAGGCCCTAGCAGCGCCCGGTTCGGTTTTGATGTAACTCTTGGGCATTTCAGGATCATTTGGACAAAAAATACATTGCCCAGGACATACGTACGGTTTAGTCAATACTTGAATCGCAACAATACCAGACTCAGATCTGATTGCTCTTTTTTTTAATAATTGTTCAAATCATTTATGCGGGACAAGAGCTTTTTCAGCTACCAATCTACGATACTCCTGCAGAATTTCTATATTACTCGGCAAACTCGCTAATTTATTTTTACGAGAAAACACCTTCTTCAGATCACTCAAATGATCCAAATCCACAGGTCCCGCAAGTAACTCTAAAATAATATCTTTTAATAACATATATCTTCGATTAGAATAAACAATAAGAGTATATGAAACCACTTAGAATTTTCCAGTAGAAAAAGAAAACACTTGATTTTTTGAAACAATTATATACACATAAATAACTAATTATAGGAATACAATCCTGTTTTTAGTAATAATTATAGGAATGCAATCCTGTTTTTAGTAATAATTAGCTAAAAATGTATACTAGAATATTAACAGAAAGTATAGTAGAGAAATTATTTTCTGGAGAAATAATAATGATTATTGGAGCAAGGCAGGTAGGGAAAACAACCCTATTAGAAAATTTTTTGAGTGATAAAGAATATGAAAGCATCAAGTTTAATGGTGATTTTTTAGATGATAGAGAACTCCTAAATAGCCAAGACAAAGAGAGACTACTCATGATAATTGGAGATAAAAGATATATAATTATAGATGAAGCACAGAAAGCAAAAAATATAGGTAATACACTGAAAATATTAGTAGATCATTTTAAGAATACCAAACAAATTATAGTGACCGGTTCCTCAAGTATTCATTTATTAGACAATACATCAGAGGCACTTACAGGAAGAAAAATCGTATATCATATGTATCCGATAAGTTTTGAAGAAATTAGTAAGACATATAGTATTCAAAAAGCAGAAAAACAGATAGAAGATTTATTGATATTCGGTTCATATCCTAAGGTTCTCTTGGAAAACTCTCACATTGGGAAAAAAGAAAAGTTAACAGAACTCACAACAAGTAGCCTTTACAAAGATATCCTAGAGTTTCAAAATATCAAAAATAGCGATGTGTTGACTAAATTACTAAAAGCACTAGCCTTACAAATATGATGAGAAGTTTCTTATCAAGAACTTGGTAAAATTGTATCCATAGATGCAAAAACTGTAGAAAAGTATATCGATTTATTAGAAAAATCTTTTATTATATTTAGATTGCCACCATATTTTACAAACAAAAGAAAAGAGCTAAACAAAATGAATAAAATTTATTTTTATGACTTAGGAATTAGAAACACACTCATTAATAATTTTAACTTTCTAGATCAAAGAGATGACAAGTGAGCTTTACGAGAAAATTTTGTGATTTTAGAAAGAATGAAACGAAGAAAATATCACAAAAATACCGCATATCAATATTTTCGAAAAGAATATAATGGCAAAGAAATAGACCTCATAGAAGAAGATAATTGAATGATTAGAGCATACGAGTGTAAATTAAGTAAAGAATCCAAGATACCTAAAATTTTTGAAAGTGAATACAACAATATTGAACTCTATACCACAATAAATAGACATACCATTACAAAATTTCTCTTACAATAATTTTCCAGCACAAAAAAACCCCCACCAAAGTGGGAGCAAAGAATACATCAATATATTAGCTAATTACCAGGACAAGAATATGTATAGCCATTAATTTCACATTGCCAAGTATTCCCACCTTCAAAGCCATATGAATAATTTACAAAAGTTGATCATCAAATACATCAATCAGATTCATTATATTGATTATAATATCCACATACAGTAGCCGAACAAGAATGGAGTTCATATGAATAATTTCTATAAATAGTACTTCTACAAGTCCAATTTTTACCATAAGTTGATCATCGTGTCTCTGTAGTTCACAAACACTCTCCTACAGTGTTACTACATACAGAAAGTGGCCAATTTGATACACTACAGGAGAAAGTTCTCTGTGTTGGATTATTTGGATCTGTAATATATTCTTCAATACCACATGTTCGATCGGTATCATAAGTTCATGCTGTAAGGTTACCCGCATAACATCAAGTTGTAGAACATGGACTTAAATCACAAGAAACATTTTCTTCACAAGGACTAGCTTGAAGAGAAGGACAATTCCAAGTCACATGTCCATTTGATGAATAAGCGTATGGCCAAACCAGATTAGTCATTCATGAAGAATTATAACAACCAACAGGATCATAAGAACGAGCACCTTCATCTTCATAGTTACAATAAGGAGTTCATATAGTTTGATTCTCTGCAAATCTAGTAGGGAAATGTGCTTTAAATGCATCCAATTCTCCATTTTTAAAATTTGGAACATATACTTTATTTGCAGTTAAACCTTGATAGTATTTACAAGTATGATTAACGGCATCTTTTTCCATAATTATATAATCATTGATACCAAGTTTGAATCCAGAATTATCTTGATAATACTGATCCCATACAAGTGGTCATGCCCATGTTCAATCATAAAGAATATTCTTGGCACCAGCAGCATAAACTACTACAAAAGTAACTCACACAAGAGCCAACAACACAAATCAGATATTTTTGATATATTTTTGTATACGTTTCATATATGCAAACACAAATAAAATAAAGCTATTTAACTTGAGTAATCATCATCTTAAGTTCTGCAACTTGTGTCTTCAAGACATCAATCTGATCTTGTTGATCTAGATATTTTGTATACAACGCTTTGACTGCTTGGATAATAGGAGCCACCAAACTTGGATAATTTACGGTCATAAATCCATTATCTTTGGTAACGACTGCTTCTGGGAAAACTGTTTTCACTTCTTGAGCAATTACTCAGATATCATGTCTACCAGTATCTTTCCAATCAAAGGTATATCCATGAAGTTGTGTAATTTTCTCCAAAGGATCTGTGATTTCTACGATATTAGTCTTGAGTCTTCTATCTGAATTATACAAGAATGCTTCAGCAAATACTGAACCAACAAATGTAGCATTCCCTCCAACAAATTTATATTGACTAGCACCAAATTCCATATCTTGAAGAAGACTATTAGCATCATTTGTACTAAACAGAGAGACTCATCCAGTGAGATCACCTGCTCATCCAATTGGTCATCTTACAAGTAAATGTTGATCCGTTGCTGATTTTACATCTAATTTTCAGTTTGGAGTAGCTGTTCCGATACCAACTCTATGATTAGTACCATCTATAGTCAAAGTATTAGCAGTACTAGCACTATTTACAAAACTTGCTGCAGCATCCCAATAAGAAGTACCCCAATCCAAATTGTTTACCCAATCCGAGAAAGCTGGATCAGTTTCACTAGTGACTGGAGCATTTGCAGTACAAGATACCGTAGATCCATTTGATGTACATCGTTTATTATTTTGAAGGCTTCATACTTGTGGATCATCTTCACTTGAGAGATATCACATAGTTGTCATGTTTGAATATGTTACATAATCATAATTCATAAGGTCTGATGATGTTACATAACTTCCCTTATCGGCTGCCCATTGAGGATCAGTCTCAGTGATAGTAGGAGCATCTGACGTACAATCAATCATTTGAGTTCCATAAGATGATGCAGCTCCCTTACACCAAAAACCTTCAGCAATAGTTCATATTTTTGGCTCAGTTTCTGCTGTTAAATAATTAGACTTTGCTGACATACAATTATCTCCATTTGCATCACAATATGATGGCGATCTAACTGCTGAAGTAAAGTTTGCAGTTCCACTTACATCAAGCGCATATCCAGGAGCAGTGGTTCAGATACCTACATTACCACCAGTCAACACAGTAAGTGCATTACGAGCATAGTAATCCAACTCATTAGTTTCGGAATTCATATATTGATATCCTATTCCTATTTCAAAAATTGAATTAGGTACTCAGACATTAAATGTTCCTATAGCGGTAGATCATTCAGCTCTTGCAATAGTTCCCCATCCCATTACCGTAGAATAATCTCACAATGCTCATCTTGTTAAATCAACAGTGTCTCCATATGGATCAAACCCCATTCCCATAGCTGTTGAATAACGTCATCCAGCATATGTAACATCTCCCATTGCTGTACTAGCTTGTCATCATGCCAGAGTATAATTTCCCATCGCCGTAGAATAATCTCCACTTGCAACAACAAGATCTCCTTTTGCTATAAGACCTGGAGTAGAAATATTATCTCAAGGAATCATACAATTAGTTCCATTTATATCACAATATTTAGGAGCCATAAGCCCAACACTAAATTTTCCAGTTCCAACGACATCAAGTTTTTGTGTAGGAGCACTTATTCAGATACCTACATTACCACCAGTCAAGATAGTAAGTGCATTCTTTCTATAAAAAGAAGCTCCAGTTCCATTACCAATTTCAAAGATAGCATTTGTAAGTCCTTCATTATACATTCCTATAGCAGTAGAATAAGTACCATATGCTCTAGTATAATATCCCATCGCAGTAGAATACGTACCAGATGCAACTACACCAGTACCTTTGGCAGTAAATCCAAACATACTAATCTTAGTTAAAGCAGCATCTACTTCTCCACCTGTGATAAAGTGACTATTGATATATCCAGATGTATAATAATTTCCGGTAATATAGTTTGTTAAAGCTCCAGTTGCAGCAGCAAGTTGGAAATCTTGAATATATGTTCCCAAAGAAACACTTCCGATTTCATCCGGAGCACAAATCCATTTATTTACACTTCCACTCCACTTTGGAATATAAGTATCATTTGCACATCCACTCAAAGGGAGAAAATTACCACTCATATAAGCAATCATAGCTCCAGTTGCTGAAGCAATCTTTGCAGTTATTTGAGATCCAGTAAGATATCCATTTGTAGCCAACAAAGACCATGTAGCAAATTCTCAGATATTAACTCCATTGATAGTTGCAATTCAAGTCAAATTAGGAACCAAAAGACTATTTGAAATAGATGCAGAGCCTAAGACATCAAATGCATTTGTATTACTTGCATATCCGATAGCAAATTTAGTAGGTACAACAAAACCATTTGCAGTATTCTTGATATTCCCTGTCAAAAGAACTCCACCACTAGATAGCAAGAGATATTGTCCGTTATCTGCAGGAATAACAGCAGAAATTTGAGCACGTACTCCTGTTTTGTCATAATAATTAGTAGTCACATAGTTTGTTAAGGCGCCTGTAGCTAGATCTATTCCAGTCTTATCATAATAATTAGTAGTCACATATGTCTTCAAAGCACCTGTAGCTAGATCTATTCCAGTCTTATCATAATAATTAGTAGTAATATAGTTTGTTAGCGCTCCAGTTGCTGAAGCAATTCTGGCATCTATCTGAGATCCAGTAAGATATCCATTTGTAACCAACAAAGACCATGTAGCAAATTCTCACATATTGATTCCATTGATAGTTGCAACTCCCGTCAATATTGGCGCAAACAAACTACCCAAAATTTGAACATTTCCTGAGATATATGCGGATCACAAAACATCTAAAGCATTAGTAGGATTTGCATATCAGATAGCAAACTTAGTAGGAACGGAAAAACCTGACGCAGTACTCTTAAATCATCCCGTCATCAATTTTCCTCAACTAGCAAACAAAGCATATTGTCCACTATCCGTAGGAACCAAACCAGAAAGCTGCGCGTCCACAGCAAATAAATCTTCTGTAGTTTTACATAAACTTCCACTTAAGTTACAGTAGTTTTTAGAAAATACACCAGAGCTCTGTAAGATAACACCTACAGCCCCACTACTCGTTCCATCACTGGTCACAAAAAATTGTTTGATATAGGCTATAGAGTTAGAGATTTGAGGATTGATAATCAAATCCGCATTTGCCAAAAGCAAAGAAGCCGAAGCACCCAACAAAATTAAGGTACAAGCCTTTAAAACTCTGTTTCTCTGAGAAGCAAGTGGTCCGTCAACCAAGTTTCTTCTTCTAAAGTAAGTCATGTATATACACAAAAGAATAAAAAATCTATTGATAATCATATAATAAGTATACATAAAAAAATAAAACAAGGAAAAAAAACCAAACTTTACATCACAATATACCACCAAAAATAAAAAAACAAAAAAAATAAAGTTGACAGATTTAATTTTTATATATAAAATATTTCCTTGTATCTGAAAGACAAATTGATACACTTAATGAAGAATATTTTAACTCTTAGCCAAACCAAAAATGCATATACTTCCAGCACTTCCTTACACTACAGACGCGCTTTTGCCGGTCATAGATCAAACAACCGTAGAAATTCATTATGGGAAACATCACCAAACCTATGTCAACAAACTCAACGAATTGATACCAGGAACTCCATTTGAAAGTTCAGATTTGGAAACCATTATAAAGACAGCACCCAAAGGACCTATCTTCAATAACGCTGCTCAAATTTGGAATCACACATTCTATTGGGAAAATTTACAAGCTACAACAGAAAATAACGCACCAATAGGTACTCTTGCTCAAGCAATTATTGCACAACGAGGTACTATTGCGGATTTTCAGACAGCATTCACCAATTCTGCAATAGGAAATTTTGGATCTGGATGGACTCGATTGGTTCAGACACCAGCCAATACATTAGAAATTATCAATACTTCAAATGCAGAGACTCCAATCACAGGAGAAAATAAACCAATTATCACAGTTGATATACGAGAACATGCTTATTATCTAGGATATCAAAATCGCAGAGCAGAATATTTAGCACACATTCGATCCATTATCAATCGATCTGAAGCGGAAAACCGTTTTACAAAATAAATGAAAACATCATGAGTAATGAGCGCAAGAAAAAAGGCAAAGAAGCTGAACTTTTGGTCGCTGATTATCTTGTGAATTTGGGATATATTATTATTGATCAAAATTATACCATTCGTGGATGAGAAATAGATATCATTGTAGAAAAAGGGAATATCCGCAGTTTCGTAGAAGTCAAAGCAGTAGATCAAACGGAAGATCTCTTAGATTATATTACACCACACAAAAAAGCATCACTTATAAAAACGATCAGACAATATAGCTACGAACATCCTACAAGCAAAGAAATTTCGCTTGATCTTGTTTTCGTTAGACAAAATACTATACTTCACCACTATACAAATATTACTAATAACTAACCTTCTATGAAAAATACTTTGAAAAAAATCACTCAAAACAAACGATTTGAAAACATACTACGATTCCTTTTAGGAATAGGCTGTATTTTTTTGGTACAAAATATCATCTACCATGCCCCTGTCCAAAAAAATGACATAACAAGTCGTATCAATGAAATTACTAGAATTCTAGAAGATAATTACTATGAAACGGGTAATATCAATACAGGTAAAATGCAAGATAGTGCACTCAAATCATACGTAGATGGCTTAGATGACCCTTACACTGTATATTTAGATAGCTCTACAAACTCTGGTTTCCAAGAAACTATAAAAGGACAACAAGATTTTGAAGGAATAGGTGCTGTAGTAAGCAAAAAAGATTATTATGTATTAGTAGAAGAGCTTATCAAAGGATCTCCAGCATTCAAAGCATGACTCTTCCCATTAGATAGAATTGTAATGATATGAACAGGTTCGGTCAAGGACCTCACTATAAATGAAGCAGTAAGCAGAATTAGATGACCCAAATGATCAACCGTAACACTCATGATAGAAAGAATGCACAAAGATGGTTCCAAAGAACTCATCAAAAAAGAAGTTACTAGAGACAAGCTCTCTATTCCATCCGTAACAAGTAAAATTATTGAGAGAAATGGTAAATCTTTTGCTCATATCACGATCTCTATTATAGGAGAAGAGACAGAAAATATTCTCAAACAAGAAATTGCATCAATTAAAAAAAATCATATTGATGGAGTTATCGTTGATCTCAGAGGGAACGGTTGATGACTACTTCCTATCTCCGTAGAAATTGCATCGCATTTTATTCCAAAAGATAAATTAGTAGTCTCTAGTAAATATAAACAACTAGGAGAAGAAAATTTTTATTCTGATGGATTTGGGGATTTAGAAAACATTCCTACTGTAGTACTCGTAGACGAAATGAGCGCATCAGCTAGCGAAATTATCGCCCTCGCACTCCAAGAACAAATAGGTGCAAAAATAATTGGTAAAAAAACATTTGGAAAAGGAACAATACAAACCATGTTCGAATTTTCCAATGGAACATCTCTCAAATATACTATCGGAAAACGATATAGTCCAAGTGGAAAAAATATAAACAAAACTGGTATACTACCAGATATCGCAGTAGATTTTGATGTAGAATCATACAGAAAAAATGGAAAAGATAGCCAATTAGAAAAAGCAATATCTACTCTTGAAAATAAACGATAATTTATATACACTTTTTATGATGAGCGTGACTCTTACTTTTGTTGACAAAGACGCACAAAAAATAGCATCATTCCCAGCACAAAATCACAAAAGCATAAATCAAATGGCGGAACAACACGGTATAGAAATACCAACAGCATGCCGTCGTGGTGCTTGTTATGTCTGTGCTTGTAAAATAAAATCTGGTGCAGAGTATGTACAGATTGACAAAATCATGCCACCAGCTGTTCTTCCAGCAAGAAATAGTAATGGCGAGCGACAGGAAGTCTTTACGTGTGTAGGATGAATTTCATCAGATGCAATAAACGACACCGAAACACATGAAGTTATTATTGAAAAACGTTTCTAGAATATACATATTTAAACAATAATCTGACCCGAGATATGGGAATACGCTTCGAAAAAGAATTTATTACTAAGCTCAAAGCACAAGACCATAACGCATTCAATAGATTCTATTTGGAAACTGTTGATATGCTTTTCCGTTATATACAAGCAAATTACTTTTTGAGTCACGAAGATGCACAAGATATTATCTCAGATTTCTATGTGAAATTTCGAGAATCAGTCAAAAATTTTAGAGAAGATGAATCTTTCTCTGGATATTTTTGGGTAATATTCAAAAATCTTGTCAAAGATCATTTCAAAAAGAACAATGATACGCCATTTACAGAATTAGAAAATGAAGAAGAAGGACTGTCTTTTGACGAAACACTTGCTGATGAAGAAAATATTCATCTTCTTATGGATCAACAATTCCAATTTGAAAAAATTCAAGAAGCAATGAAAGAATTAGATGATGGAAGCAAAGATATTATTTATTGGAAATTCGTTGAAGAAAAAAGTAATGAAGAGATTCAAATACTCCTCTCTATATCAAATGACAACGTTAGACAAAGACTTTCTAGAGCAGTTAAACTCTTAAAACAAATTTTAGAGCAACAGCTATAAATCATTTATCAAAAAAGTCAATCACTAATACACGGTTTAAAGGCAGATATTGTGAGAAATACCAGTTATAAAGCCGATTATACAAAAATAGCTAAAAAACGCCATTTTACGTAAAATGCACTTGAAATAGTGCATCCGTATACTACTATTATGTCGTACAGCATTTTATCTTGTAACCTATTGTACACAATGACAAAAACAGCTCTTATTGCTAGCTTAGCTGAAGAACTTGGTGTTTCTAAGAAATTGTCTTCTGAATTGGTTAACGCTTTTATCGATACAGTTATCGAAGGTGTTAAAAAAGAAGGAGAAGTTAGAATCCAAGGATTCGGTACTTTCAAAACTTCAAAAAGAAAGGCTAGAGAAGGTGTAAACCCTCAAAATCCTTCACAAAAAATCAAGATTCCTGCTATGAAAGTTGTAACTTTCAAGGCTGGTGCTGATTTCAAAGCTGCTGTGAAATAATTTCTCACAATAGGCACAAAAAAATCCTCTCCTCGTGGGAGGTTTTTTTGTTGCATTAATTTTTGGAAACACTATATATAGAAAAATCTCTAGGTAATGCCTCGCCGGCAAGGCGATAAAAAAATAAATTTTAAATTATAAATCTTAAATTATGAACGGATATACTTTCCTTGCATTTATCATTTGATGATGATTGGGATATGTGATTTTCTACCTTAGATACCAACACAAAGATACGGTAAATCAATTGAGAAGTCACCTCAAGGAAGCTAGCAAAGAAGTTCACGAATTACAAAGTGAGCTGGATGAATATACAGCCCAAAATAGCATTCTCAAAGAAGAAGTGACTAAGCTTTTTGCAAAAAATGATGACTTGACCGACATTGTAACCGAACTTAGCAAATATTACGTACATATCAAAAAAGCCGCTGAAAAAAGTACAGAATTAAATAAATTTCTCCAAGAACCAAGCGAAGGAATGGAAGAAAAAATAGAAAATTTTCTCCCAAGAGAAAAACATGACGATAGCATCAAAAAATTCTTTTAAATCTGGATACACATATGGGATACGATAGTAAACACGTTGACATCAAGGAAGCCAAGGATGGATACAATAGAGTGGCAGACGATTATGGTAAATATCATACACTTTTGGATAATTTCGATCAAGGAATGTTCAAAAGATTTCTTCCTAGAAATGGGAAAATATTAAATATTATAGACTTGGGAGCTGGCGATGGAAGAATGTATAAACACCTCTCAAAATTACCTCACAAAAGATATGTTGCCTGTGATATCGCAGATAAATTACTCAAAAAACATCCTGGTAAAGATAAAGTAGAAAAAATAATTTGTGATCTCAAAGAACCACTTCCTTTTAGAGATAATACTTTTGATTTAGTGACAAGTTTCTTTGTATTTGAGCATCTCCAACAAATTGAGACCGTTTTTGATGAAACCAAAAGAATTTTGGCTCCAGGAGGAAGACGAATCATTTGACATTTTCTTCAAAGACACGAGTTTCTTCGAAAAACCAAAGAAGAAAATTTCAAGATAGAATTTTATAATCACAGATTATCAGAAATCGAAGATCTCGCCAAAGAACATTTTGGAGAAGTAGATATTTTCCCCGTCATGGAAAGTGACGACACCATTGGATATATTATTTTATTAGAAAAAAAGTAAGATCCGAAGATCTCACTTAGATTATTTAACTTTCTTACATTGCTGTGAAACTCTAGTTTTAAATTCATTTGCTTTGCGAATATATCACGGTAAGGTATTCGCAATGGTTGTATTTCATTCTGCTTTGAGATCAACAAGTGTTTGTTTCATCTCGCCAAGTAAAGAAGCATCATTACATCAATTACCTTCAGCAATTCTAACAAGCTCATCATATGCTTTTTCATAATCAAATTTGCTTTTCATAGCATCGGTATTATGATTGAGTAAACCATCAACAGCAATTTCCACCTTCTGGATCATAACTTGAAATCCAGATGTTATAGCTATTTTTTCTGCTGGATATTTTTCTATATACAAATAACATGCGAACAATAGTCCACATCCAATGATAAATTTAATTATATTTCGTTTAAGAATTGATTTCATTTCTTTGTCCATACAAAAATTACACTAATTAAAATAAAGATCGTCCTACTCTTAGAGAAAACACAGCAATTTTCAAGCCATAATCTAAAAATTGTTGCATTTTGCATGAACAATGATACACTGAAAAAAATTTATTTCCTGATACTAGTGGATGAAGTGAGCATATGTACACTGCCGAATAGCTTGATGATGAGCACTCAATGTACTCAAAGATCTCATACAAGAAGATAGTCACAATCACAAATATACAGAACAGCCAAAAATATTTACCATTTACAGTGCATATAAAACACTGGAAATAGATGGAAAAATATATCAAATTATAACAGCACTTCCAAAATTTCTAAATAAGCTATTTTCATATTGTGGTGAACATCATATCAAATGAATCTCATCACTTTTTGATTACAGAAATTTGATGCCAATCTATCCCCTATTGATGAAAATACTTTCAAGAAAAATACAAAAAGAAACGCTAAATTATATTCTAATTTCTTCCTTTGCAGTAGCTAAAAACATCGATCAATGTAAGACAAAAGCAGAAAATAAAAAAATAAAAATAACGCTCTACCTCCATTCTCCAATGCAATATATTCGAAGTCATCACGAGGAATATACTGGGAAATTAAAAGGATTTAAGTGACGACTTTTCAGAAAAATAACAAATTATCTCAGAAACCGAGATAAACAATTCACCAAATACGACACTATCCGAGCCAACAGCAAATATACAGCAGACGAAGGTAAGAAACGCTATGGATTTGAATCTACTGTAAAATATCCACAACTTAATCCTCTCTTTTTGGAAGAGCAAACCATAACAGAAGCTGACGATTATTTTGTATGTGTTGGGAGATTAGTTCGTTTTGTGAGAGAGGTGGATGTCATTATCAAGTTATTCAATACAACCAAAGAAAGACTCTTAGTGATCTGAAGTGGTCCAGATGAAATATACTTGAAAAGTATTGCAGGTAATTCAATTATATTTCTAGGACAAATGAAATCTACAGAAGAACTTCTCCCTATTCTCAAAAAATCTCGCGGACTCATTAATCTCACCAAAGAAAGTTTCGGCCTCTGAACAGCTGAGGCATTATGCCTTGGAGTGCCAGTTTTCGGCTACAATCAGTGAGCTACACCAGAACTAGTAGACATAGATTCAGGTATCTTAGTAGAAAACAAAACACTTCCTCATCTCATCGAAAAATTTGAAGATTTCACAAATATCACTCGAAATAAATCCCACATCCAAAAATATGGAAAACAAAAGTTCCACTAAGAAGACTTAGCGGAACTTTTTTTCTGTTTTTTACCTTTTACATCAGGAATCTTTTGTAATTGTTCTAATTTTCGCTGTTGGTGTTCTTTCTCAATAGCTCGACTCTTTTTATACACCCACCTTGTGAGTTTTCTAAATAACCAAGCAAAAGCTAATGTTGCTACAACCATTCCTCCAATAGAGACTTTTACACTATGAGAAGATAAAGCAAGAGAGGAAACAAAGATGCTAAAAAAAGCTATTACAGCAATTTTTAAAGCATACGCACCACCAAAAATCAAAAGGAAAGGGGTAGTTTCTCTAGTATAATACGATAATGGATATTTTTTACTTTGGCGTTTAATCCAAAGACGAAACCTTCTATAAAAGAAAGCAATAAACCCATCAAAGATAATACCTATCAAAGCCAAACAACCAATAGCATAGATATTCATCTTCGCTACCTTATATTGAAAAATAGCAGAAGCGATAGCTAGAATAACCAGGATACCACCCAAGAGCCATTGATCAAGAGATAATTTAAATTTTTTCTTATCCATATACGATATTTTTTATTTTTGTGTGAAATGAGCTTAGAAATTTACTTGACAAAAACAAGAGAAAGTACGTAAGATATTTTTGAAAACGCTTTTCACTTTCTTTTCAAATACTTTTCCCTATAGTGAAAATAGTGAAACTTTATATTATGAAATAATCAAATCATATGCAATTTTATGACGAAGTAAAAGTATTTGTACAATCTGGAAAATGAGGTGATGGTTGTGCTACAGGAAGAAGAGAAGCTGGAGTCCCATACGGTGGACCATCCGGTGGGAATGGTGGAAAATGAGGATCTGTAGTATTTATCGCATCCAAAGATGAAAATACATTACTCCCTTTCAGATATAGAAAAATTTTCAAGGCACACTATGGAGAACCTGGTAGAGGTAAAGACCAATATGGAGCAAATGCTGCAGATATGGAACTCAAAGTACCTATTGGAACGATGGTTAAAGATATAGAAGGACGCGTACTTCATATTTTTTCTCGTGACTGAGAAAACTGGAAAGTAGTCAAAGGTGGTGAAGGATGAGTAGGAAATATTCATTTCAAAGACGCTGTTAATCAATTTCCAAATTTCTATTTAATGGGAGAACCTGGACAACAAAAAGAAATTACACTAGAACTCCAACTCCTCGCTGATGTGGCATTAATTGGGACACCAAGTGTAGGTAAATCTTCACTTATCAATGCAATTTCTCATACGAAAGCCAAAGTAGCTGAATATCCATTTACAACACTCATCCCAAATTTAGGTTCTATACATCATAGAGAGACAACATTTAATATGATAGATATTCCAGGACTTATCAAAGGTGCTGCTGAAGGGAAAGGACTAGGAAACGCATTTTTGAGACATGTCCTCAAAGCAAAAATATTTTGTATGGTATGTGATGGATCTAGATATGATGCAGGTATTGCAGAAATTATAGATTTATTTCAAGAAATTATGGAATATATCGACCAAAAATTTGATAGTCCAGATATTGATATTATCAAAAAGGATGAGATGATTACGCTGGTCGCAACAATCAATGGTGAAATTATTTTGGAAAAGAGAATTATTTTTCTGATTAATAAGTACGATTTGATCAACGATCCTGAAATCCTTGGAGAAGAACGTAAGATCATGGAAGAACAACTTCAAGTATTTTTCAAACAACGAAGTATTGGAGAAGACATAACTAAAACTCTTCTTCATAAGTATATTCTCGAAGTATCTGCTGCTACCAAATATGGATTAGACAATTGGTTAGATATGATTATTCCTATGCTCAAAAATACCAAAGACGAAGAAGTTTATCATATTCCAGATATCGCCATTGATGAAGATGCAGAAGAAGAAGTTATGATCCGCAATATTTCTGCAGAAGAGAAACAAAAGTTGATTGATGAATCATATATCCAAGAAATTGACAGTAAATATAATGAAGTTCGAGAAATCAAAGATGAAGAACTTTGTAAACTAGTATGGATTCTTCCTCGAGGAAACCAAGAGGCTGAACAACGATTCCGAAATGTATTGGAACAAAAAGGTACTATCCAATTATTTGAGGAACATAATGTTCAAAAATGAGATGTTCTCAAAATAAAGAGTTTCTATCAAGGACAAGATGATAGATATATTATGTACTAAGATTACGATGTCATCCCCGCTTAAAGAATTTGCGGCGAGGATCCGCCTCTCAATTTAGATTTCCGCCGCAACCGACAAAGCGGAAATGACACTAAAAATTTATAATTTTAAATAGATAAAATGTTCACTATTCTCTCCATCTCAGATTCTGACAAACACTGGGCATCTGCCATTGCTGAGTTTGAGAAAAGACTAGGGAAAATATTAACTATAGAAAATATCAAACCAGCTAAAAATTGATCCAGAGAACAAATCATCTCCAAAGACACAGAAACACTCATCCAAATACTTGAAAAAAAATATAGCAAATATCACAAAGTGCTTATGACAAAAGATGGGAAACTCGTGACCACAGAAGACTTTCACGCACTTTGTACACAAAACAATCACGTAGTCTTCATTATTGGAGGACCATACGGATTAGACGAACCTCAGCTCGCTTCGCTCGTACAAAACAAGATAGCCTTCGGAAAAATAACACTCCCCCATTGACTCGCCAAACTCACATTAGCAGAACAGATTTACAGAAGTGAAACAATGAAGACTGACAAATCATACCATTATTAAAGTCTATCTTTAGAAAATAATCTTCTATTATGAAAACAATCTTAGTTGATGCCCGAAACACATTTGTCACAGAAAAATGAATCAATAAAGATATACAGAATTTTTTGGATTCTCTTCCAAACAAAAAAATTATTGTAACAAATGCAAATGATGAACAACTCATAACATTTGGAATAGTAAATATGCCGTACGAAGTGTTTACACTAAAACACAATCCTAACAAAGTGGATCCTAAATATTTTGAAACTCTTATGGAATTATTCGCATTAGATCCAGATGAGATAATCTATTTTGAACACAATAGTGAAGCTGTTCAGAGTGCTCAATCACTATGAATCACAACGCATCACTACGACAAAGATATGGAAAAACTAAAAATCTTTCTTGAATGAAATATGTAAGGACGGAATATCTTCCGTCCGCTAGAAATCCACATAGAAAAGAATTATTTAAAATCTAAGTTTCATTCATGACAACTTTCGAACTTGAATCCTCATATGCTCCTGCCGGAGACCAACCCAAAGCCATTGCTGAGATTCAGCAAGCTTTTGCTGAAGGAGATGATCAGATTACCCTCTTGGGAGCTACAGGTACAGGAAAGACATTTACTATGGCAAATATCATCAAGCATGTAGGGAAACCGACACTTGTAATTTCTCACAACAAGACACTTGCTGCACAGTTAGCAACTGAATTTAAATATTTTTTTCCAAACAGCGCTGTGCATTATTTTGTGTCATACTTTGACTACTATCAACCTGAAAGTTATTTGCCAGCACAAGGATTATTTATAGAAAAAGAAGCCACAATAAATAAAGAAATAGAAATGTATAGACTCGGTGCGATGGCATCTCTCCTTAGTAGGGAGGATGTTATTATCGTAGCTTCAGCATCTTCTCTTTATGGATTGGGACAAAAAGAAAATTTCAAAAATAGCTGTGTGTATTTGCAAGCAGGAAGATCATATGACTTTTGAGATCTCAAAAGAAGCCTCCTCAAAATTCAATATAAACCAGTACAATCCAAAATTGAACACGGTATGTTTGATATCCAATGAGAAAGAATCGACGTCTTTTCAAGTACAGAAAAAGATTTATTCAGACTACATTTCAACGAAGATATCCTCGAATTTATTGAACTTAGAGACAGCGTAACTTTTGAGTATAAAGGGAAAAAAGACCATGTCACTATCTGGCCAGCAAATCAGTTTTTGCAGGACACTTCAGATATAGAAAATATTTTGGTACAAATGAATACAGAAAAAGACCTTCGTGTCAAAGAATTTGAAAAAAATAAGATGTTCGTAGAAGCAGAAAGAATCAAAAAAAGAGTGGAATATGATATCAGAATGATCAGAGAAACTGGATTTGTAAATGGTATTGAGAATTATTCTCTCTATTTTGATCGCAGATTACCTGGTGAATCTCCAAATACGATTTTCGATTATTTTCCAGATGATTTCTTACTAATTGTGGATGAATCACACATGACCATACCACAACTTCAAGCCATGCCTGCAGGAGATAAAGCCAGAAAATCAAATCTGATTAAATATGGGTTTAGATTACCATCAGCGATAGACCACAGACCTATTGGGTTTGGCGAACTTGAAAATAAATTATGACGAAGTGCTCAGATACCCGAAGAGACAAATACCAACCTCGTAATGTCAGACAACACGACCTATCAAGAAATTCAAAAAACACTCGGAACCTATGATTACACAAATATAAAAAACAAAAAATGAGCTAAGACGATTTTTCTCTCAGCGACACCTGCTCCCTATGAACTCAATAAAAGCCAAAAAATCGTTGAACAAATTATTAGACCAACAGGACTTTTGGATCCAATTACCTACATCTATCCAAAATCTGGAGAATATGGATTATTAGAATGAAGTTTAGATACTCTCCTTAAGAAAAAACCTCATCTCAAAGAATTTCTCGATGACTACGAAATCTCAGGTGGAGTGAAGGAGGTCTTCGAATGAGAAGAATTGGATATTTCAAAAATCATAGATACTTTGTAATTTAGATAATAACCGATTTTAATATGCTTCTTTTACGAGATTTATACAGCGTAAAATCATGAACACAATCTATCACGTGAGTGATGTTTAGAGGAAGAGTGAGAAAATACTGCCTTTGAATCGAGCAAAATATTGTGCTAGATAACTCAGAAAGTTGAGAAGAGGAAGTTCATTTTGCAATACCAACATGAGAAAGTCCTAAAAAAATAATAGAATACATAAATACTATCGTCCCAGAAACTACCATATCATTAGAAATGAAAGAAATAGCAAATCCTGTGGTATCCAAATTTAAAGTGAATGATGAAAGTAGATATACACTATAATTTTTTATTATTGAAAGACTCATGCGATTCAAATATTCATCCATAAATCTCTGATGCACAAAGAATCTCGTAGATACACAATTTCTCTTGTGAAAACTTTTTACGCTAGCAGAAAAAAAGAAAGGGATTTCACCACAATATTATAGCGATCCCTACGACAAGGAAGTAGATGTCGTGTTTCTAAATACCTGTGGATTTATTTCTAGCGGGAGAGAAGAAGCTATCGAAGTCATCAAACAACTTACCAAAGCTGGTAAGACTATTTATGTACTCGGATGTGCAATCCAATACTACAAAAATATAGACAAAGATAGCCAAAATCCACTCGAAGGAAAAAATATTCACCTTCTCTCACGAAATGATTTTGACAAAATCACCCTTGATCAATTAGCTGCCGGATACGATAGTACAAGTTTTTGAGACTTTGAGTTTAGTGATAGTCCTAGAGTCTATACAAATTTTGATTATGGATTCGAATATCTCAAAATCGCGGAAGGATGTGATAACAAGTGTACATTTTGTATTATCCCAAAGATCAGAGGAAAACAAAAGTCTCTTCCAAAAGAAAAGATTCTCTCAGAAATCACACATATGGTCAACGATGGAATTCAAGAAATTATCCTCATCGCCCAGGATAGCACAAGATACGGAACCGACCTCTATGGTGAGCCAGCTTTATTTGATTTGCTTCAAGCTATCGAAAATATTCCTGGAAATTTCAAATATAGACTGCTCTATTTGTACCCAGATATTTTGAGTTTAGATCACATAAGAAAGCTGACTACATTCAAAAAATGGATTCCTTATTTTGATATACCTTTGCAACACGTTAGTGCCCCTTTATTGAAAAAAATGGGGAGATTCTACGATGAAAACGCTATCGAAGAATTCTTGAAATTTATCAAAACCAATTTCCCTGTACATTATATTAGAACCAATATTATCATAGGATTTCCAGGTGAGACAAACGAAGATCAACAGAAACTCATCACATTTTTAAACAAAGATTACTTCGACAATATCGCACTTTTCGAATATCACGACGAAGAATTTGCCGCATCCAGTAAACTACCAAACAAAGTAGATGCTGATATGATTAGAGAAAGATTTATGGAAATCGATGATATCGTAGATCAATTACTTACCGACAAAGAAAATATAAGAAAAGGAAAAGAAGAAATTGGATTCATCGTAGATATCTCAGAAAAAAAAGACATAATCAAACTCACCGTTCGTCCTCGACTCCATTGTCCAGAAGTCGATGCATACGATAAAATCTCAGCTGATAAGATCATCAGCATCCCAAATCCAGACTGAACAATTGATATTGGAGATATGATTGAATATGTGGTGTAGCGGACAAACCCCTACCCGCAAGCGGGTCCCTTCCCCTTATCAGGGGACATTGCTCAGATTAGTCTCAGGCTCCCCTGATAAGGGGAGATGTCCAAAGGACAGAGGGGTTTGTCCGCGTTCCATTTCTTCTTGAAACAACACAATATTTTCATATACTGAGAACACATATATCTAGAGAGAGCGATAGAGAATAGACTCGTTAAGCGCTCCAGCAACCATCCAAAAGGAGAAGGTGCTAAATTCTACCAAGCAATTGGAAAGATATGATTGTTCGAAAACGACCTCAAATTTCGTCAATACTATTTTTCTTCCAATGCTCTGGAAGATTTTTATTTTTGACAAAAAAAACCATGAAACACTACATTACTTCTGAATCTGTAACAGAATGACATCCAGATAAATTATGTGATCAAATCTCTGATGCAATTTTGGATGCCTGCTTAGCACAAGATCCAACATCTAGAGTTGCTTGTGAATGTCTCGCAACTACTGGGAAAGTTATTATCGCATGAGAAATTACAACTACTGCAAACTTAGATTTTGAGCAAGTAGCTAGAAATACTATAGTAGGAATCTGATATGACAGCGATGAAAAATTCTTCGATGGGAAAACATGTGATATTCAAGTACTCCTTCATACGCAATCCCCTGACATTGCAATGGGAGTCGATACATGATGAGCAGGAGACCAAGGAATTATGTATGGATATGCAACAAACGAAACAGAATCGTATCTTCCTCTATCTATCGACTTATCTCACAAACTTGCAAAACAATTGAGTAAAGTGAGAAAAGATTGAACCCTAAATTACATTTATCCAGATGGTAAAACGCAAGTCACGGTAGAATACGAATGAAATATTCCTACAAGGATAGATACCATCGTCGTCTCATCACAACACAGTGACAAAGTGACTCAAGATCAACTCAAAAAAGATATTAAAGCATTGGTCATCGATCCTATCATAGGAAATCTAATCGATGAAGACACTAAATACCACATCAATCCAACAGGAAACTTTCACGTAGGTGGACCAGTTGGAGATACATGACTCACAGGAAGAAAGATTATCGTAGATAGTTACGGTGGTATTGGAAGACATGGAGGTGGAGCTTTCTCTGGAAAGGATTCAACAAAAGTAGATAGAAGCTGAGCGTACATCGCGAGATACCTTGCCAAAAATATTGTAGCTAGTGGAATTTGCGACAAGTGTGAAATTCAACTCGGATATGCAATCTGAGTAGCACAACCAGTAAGTGTGTATCTCGATTGTTTTGGTACAGAAAAAGTAGATCTTCAAAACATCACGGATGCTATCCAAAACAATTTCGATCTCAGTCCAAAATGAATCATAGAAAAACTTGATCTCAGAAAACCAAGATTCCAACAGACAGCATCATACGGTCATTTTGGAAGAAATGAATTCACTTGGGAACAAATAGATAGTGTGGGAATATTTAAAAAGTTATCATAAAAAACCGAGAGACCTGGAATTCATTTCCAGGTTTTTTTGTTAAAAAGTTAAACTGGATTTTATAGAAGAATTAAATACTATCTATACACATATTTATAATTTTTTCAGAATCATGAAAACAATTGTAATCACATCAGGATATTTCAATCCAATTCATCCAGGACACATAGAATGTCTAGAGCTTTGCAAAGATTTATGAGACGAATTACGAGTCATCGTAAACAATGACGAACAAGTCAAAGCCAAAACTGGGAAAGATGAGCCATTTCAAAATGAAATATTCAGAATGAAAATAGCTTCTTCTCTAAAAGTAGTAGACACAGTTATATTATCGGTAGATACTGATGGTTCTGTATGCGAGAGCATTAAACACATTACAAAACTAATCAAAGATAAATATGGGAATGACACCAAAATAATCTTTGGGAAATGAGGAGATAGATTTAGCGGTAACATTCCTGAAGTACAAGTTTGCAAAGACCTAAACATCACAATCAAAGACTGATTATGAGCCAAAATACACAACAGCAGTGATTATAGAGCAAAGGCATAATTTATTCTTAGAGAAACCAAATGAAAGTTATTCAATTTACTCCATATTTTCCTCCTCACAAATGAGGATTAGAAGTAGTTGCTGAAAATATTAGTAAATATCTAGTTTCAGGGCATCACGCCGAAGTTATCAACATCACATCTTCTGTCTGACAACCCAAAGAAAAACAACATCAGTTGATTATTTTTGAAGGAGAACATATTGGATACAAAGTACATGGATATCAAGTCATTGTAATTCCATCATTTGAAATTGTACATAATTTTCCATGTCCAAAATTTCGAACAAAATCATTTTGGCAAATCATAAAATATATCAAAATTCAAAAAGCTGATATTATACAAACACATACCAGATTTTTTCTTCAAACATTTATGTGAGCTATCATTGCTAAATGCTTAAACATAAAGCAAGTGCATGTAGAACATGGTTCTGGATTTGTAACCGGTATAGCAGGACGGAAAAAAACCGC